>DGSP01000090.1 GCA_002393555.1 Prevotellaceae bacterium UBA4359 | reverse complement strand
GTTTGGAACATCCGAAACTTAAATTCATGAAAAATTTGTGGTTAATTCATGGAAATTCGTGTTTTATTTTAGACATAAATGATCATGAATTAACCACGAATTTTTCATGAATTGAATATTTGTAGTTTTCGCCGAATTCACGTTAATTATTCATTGTTAATTGTCCCCCCTCACCTCTTCAGCGAACGCGCACCCGCATCCTCCCCCGTTGTCCACTCGTCATCACCCCCAGCCTCGCACTCGTATCAACCTCCGTCTGGCACTCGTTTTATCCCTCAACGAGATGCCTGCCAGAACCGAGAAGAAACGACTGCCAGAAGCGTGAAGACATGATTGGGGATTGGAGGAGGATGCGGAGGAGGATGCGGAAGGGAGTTGGAACCTTATACCGAACTCACGTTATGCTCATATAAATAATGAAAGATGGTGTGTATTCTCTGTTTTTTACTCACATTTCTTTCTTGTTTTTTTTTCAGAACGAGAAAAAGTTGTACCTTTGTGGTGATAAAACCGTGGAGGACGGTTTGATTGTGAAATGTAAATGGTAAATTGCTGATTATGAAGAATTTTTTGTTATTATTGATTTGTGCTGCTACCTTGGTGGGCTGCAACGGGGTGGGCAAGTCGCAGGACGGTGAGCCGAAGGCTGCCGATTTTGAGTCTGACTCTGCATGTACCACGGTTGCGGATGTGGCTGCTACAGAAGACACGGAAGAGGCCAAGGACGAGGTGGACCCTACGGAGGCTCCGTTGCCTGCTACGTTGGCCGATGCGCCTCGACCAAAAGGTCAAATTAACTTCATGCTGCCTGCTGGCTTCCTGCCGAACGGTGGCTACCGTATGTTTGCAGTAGAAGGCACGGAGGGAAAGTTGACCGAGGAGGATAGAGGCTCCAAGGTGCTCTATCTGCTCCGTTTGGTTCTGTATGAAGAGACGGCGAGGGAGGAAGAACCGACGGGTGACGGTGGCCGTAGCCTTTCGACCGAGGGACGGTTGGTGGTGGATGCCTACAACCCCACGACGAAGGCTTTTGTGGCGCGCTATGAGGGTTCCTACAGCACCGTTGCCGACTTCGATGCTGAGGGCGAGTTTGAACATGGCGGCGAGAGTTACGACGGCACTCGCACTGATGCCAACGGCAAGAAGGAAGAGTTCAGTTTCTTTGGCGACTAATAGTTACTTTTTTATCTTTTCCGTTTATGATTGTAGAGATTTTGATTTCATTGGGTGTGCTGGTCTTGCTGGCTGTGTTCGTCGGCAAGTGGTATGTCAGCACCCAGAACGAACTGGTGGACTTGGACGAGAAGTGCAAGAACGCGCTCAGCCAGATAGAGGTGCAACTCAACTCTCGCTGGGATGCCTTGCTGGCCCTGGCGCAGTCGGCTGGAGCATACGCGCGGCATGAGAGCGAAACGCTCATCAAGACCATCCAGAGCCGTCGGAGCATGGAGGTGAGGACGGCTGCCGATGTGAACGAGCAGCAATCTGCATACGTAGATGTGCTGGGACGGCTCATGGCCGTGAAGGAGGCTTATCCCGAACTGCGGGCATCGGGCCTCTTCGAGAAGACGATGGACAGCATTGGCCAGTATGAGGACAAGGTGCGCATGGCCCGCATGATTTATAACGACACTGTCACCCGCATGAACCGCTACGTGCGCCAGTGGCCCTCGAGCATAGTGGCCAGTCGGCAGGGCTTCAAGCAACAGGAGTACCTGAAGATTGACGACCAGCAGAAGAAGGATATGCCTAAGTTGTTTGAAGAGTGAAAAACGAAACAGACCCTCTCCCCGTCCCTCCCCCATAATGGGGAGGGGGAAGCCATCCGGCCTGTTTTCTGCCAACGAAGACCCTGCATAGTCTCCCTCCCCATTATGGGGGAGGGTTGGGGAGAGGGTCTTTTCACTATTAACGATTAATCATGAAGAAGTTACTTCTACTTTTAGTATTTAGTTTTTCGTTTTTAACTTCCCCCGCACAGCATCATCTGAAGGAGGTGGTCGTGCTGGTGCATCTGAATCAGGATGGAAGTGCCGACGTGACCGAACGGCGCATCGCCCAGATGAGCGACCAGGGCACCGAGGGCTTCATCACCTTCAACGACATGGGCGACATCGGTGTGACGAACCTGGAGGTGCTGGACGAGAACGATGAGGCCTATGAGGTGGAGGAAGAGTGGAACGTGGAGCGCACCCGCGAGCAGAAGACTGGCAAGTGTGGCTATCGCCGCACTCCGACGGGTGTGGAACTCTGTTGGGGCATAGGCCGTTCGGGCTTGCGCACCTACTACATTTCCTACACGCTCACCCATCTGGTCAAGTCCTACGACGACTACGACGGCTTTTGCCACTCCTTCTACGAGGCTGCCAACTCGCCAGCCGACCAGGCTGAGGTCTTTGTGGTGGTGAGGGGCGATTCGCTCACCAAACAGAAAGCCCGTGTGTGGACCTTCGGTTTCCACGGGTGGAAGGGCATCACCAAGTCTGGCACTGTCTTTGCTAAGGCCGACTCCTGCTCCCTGCGGGGTAGCGACGGCCTCATTGTGATGATGGAACTGAACAAAGGCGTCTTGCAACCTGAGGTGAAACGGCAAGGCACCTTCAAGGAACTGGTGAAACGCCCTGCCCTCGTCGGCAGCGAATATGATATGGCCATCGCTCTGGGCGACACGCTCGACAGCGGCACCGTGCCCAGTTCGCTCATGGGCGGAGGGGGCAGCACAGGCCGTCAGCATTGGCTGGCAGGAACGGACAGTGATGAAGATGATGGTGACTGGCTGGCAGCCCTGTTGGCTGTTCTCACTGTGGGCGGAATTATCGCTTGGGCGGTGTGCAGGCAGGTGAAAGAACGCTTGACGTGGCGCAAAATCTACCGGCAGGATTATGAGCGGCTGGTCGGCATGATGGGTGGCAAGAAGTGGGACGATGTGCCCTATTGGCGCGAACCGCCCATGCAGGGCAACCTCTTGAGGTCGGGTCTCGTCATTCGCTCCGTCACCACCGTCATGCGCAATGCCAACAAGACCTATCCGGGTTTTGTGCGCTTCTCCATGCAGCATCTCTACGAAGCCCTCGTCCTGCGCATCTTCTACAAAGGAGGCATCACCTTCGACACCGACCTCGACCGCCAGGGCAACGCCCGCAAACTCTTCCGCATCCTCCCACCCCAGCCGCTCTCCGCCAAGCCACGCGAGAGCCAACTGGCCAACGTCAACACCTATCGTCTGGCCATTGAGAGCAAGAGGCGGAAGGAGGTGGATCATGCCTTCATGGGGAATCTGGACGACATGGGCATGGAGCATGCGCTGCACGACCTGCTCTTCAAGGCGGCCAACGACGACCACCTGCTGCAACCCGACGAGTTGAGGCTGTATGTGAAGAGCCACATGGAGGAACTGCGTCCGCTGGCCGATGCCCTCTACATGTTTGCCGAAGGACAGGAGAATGATGTCCATCTGAAGGCCAACGAGGTGCAGCAGGTGCTGGGCTTCCTCCACTATCTCAGGGACTTCTCGCTGGTGGGAGAACGCCACATCGAGGAAGTCGCCCTCTGGAAGGAGTATCTGGTCTTTGCCACCCACTACGGCATAGCCGGCCAAGTGTGCAAAGACATGAAGAAAGTGGCTCCCGACGTGACTCGGTTGGACGAGATGATGCACGTGGTACACGACCTCGCACCCATCACCACCGTCATTGCCACCTCTTTTGTGGAGACACGCAAATATATGACCAAGGAGGAACGTGAATCCATCCGATACAGAAGCGAATCCTCCTATTCTTCTTCCTCTTCTTCACGCTCCAGCAGCAGTGGTGGCAGCGGCCGCAGCAGTTATTCGGGCGGCGGTGGCCACACAGGCGGCGGAGGCAGCGGATTCAGATAAAAAGGAACGGACAAGAACATGGAACTGATGACACGCATAGACATTCCCACATCGGAATGGAAGATAGCCACAGGAGCCAAGGTGCTGCTGGTGGGCTCGTGCTTTGCCGACGAGGTGGGAGGGCGGATGCTCAGAGGGGGCTTCGACGCAATGGTCAACCCCTTCGGCACCCTTTACAATCCTGCCAGCATCGCGGCCAGTCTGCTCAGAAGCATCAGCGAAAAGGAGGTGGAAATGCCTTGTGGGGACAGGAACGTGGACTTTGCTTCAGCAGAGGCGTACCCGAGGGGTACGATGGAGCGTAGCCGAGGGGTACGGCAAGGTGTAGCCGAGGGGTACGTCTTTCAGGATGCCATGACAGGTGTGTGGCACTCGTGGATGCACCATAGCAGTTTCTCTTCCTCCGACTCTTCCGAATTGGTGGAACGGGTGAACCGCACCACTCATGAGGTGGCCGATTTCCTTCGCCGAGCCGATGTGCTCATCGTCACCTTCGGCACCGCCATCGTCTATCGCTTGAAGGAGACAGGCATGCTGGTGGCCAACTGCCACAAGCAGCCCGACCGCCTCTTTGTGAGGGAACGCCTGAGTGCCTACGACATAGTGGACCAGTGGCGGATGCTCCTGCAACTGCTGGAGAGTGTCAATCCAAGGTTGAAAGTCATCTTCACGGTCAGCCCCATCCGCCACAAGCGCGACGGCTACCATGTGAATCAAATCTCGAAGGGAATCCTGCTGCAGGCGGTGGATGAGATGGATGTTGAATACTATCCTGCTTATGAAATCATGATGGACGAACTGCGCGACTACCGTTTCTATGCCAGCGACATGATTCACCCCTCAGACACCGCTGTCGAGTACATCTGGCAACGGTTTCAGGACACTTATTTCGACAACAAAACCAAAGATGCTGTGGCCAAAGCGACCAAAGAGTGGAGGCAGAGTCAGCATCGAACGATTGTAAGTAAATAGTTAAAAGAAATGACATACACAATTGATGAAATTGCGCAAGTGATTGGCGCAGAAAGGAAAGGAACGGCAGAAGCGAAAATCAACTGGCTGCTCATCGACAGCCGAAGCCTCTGCTTTCCCGAAGAAACGCTTTTCTTTGCTCTGCGGACAGAGAAAAACGATGGACACAAGTATATAGAAGAGTTGTACAGACGAGGAGTGCGAAACTTTGTGGTGGAGGAAGCCCCCCTCTTGTCCCCCCAGGGGGGGATGAACCATCCGGATGGCAACACCTCCCCTTTGGGGGAGGATGGGAGGAGGCTTTGCAACTTCCTTGTGGTGAGGTCTCCCCTGCAAGCACTGCAGGACTTGGCGGCCTATCATCGCAGCAAACTCAACATCCCGGTCATTGCCATCACGGGTTCCAACGGCAAGACGACGGTGAAGGAATGGCTCTATCAGTTGCTTTCGCCCGATTACAACGTCTGCCGTTCGCCTCGCAGTTACAACAGCCAAGTGGGTGTGCCGCTGAGTGTGTGGATGGTGAACCGGCACAACGACCTCGCCATCATCGAGGCAGGCATTTCGCAGCCTGGCGAGATGGAGCGGCTGGAGCGCATCGTGAAGCCCACCATCGGTGTGATGACGAACTTGGGTGCGGCCCATCAGGAGAACTTCATGAGTTACGAAATCAAGTGCAGCGAGAAGATGAAACTCTTCAGAAGTTGCGACGCGGTGGTCATCAACTCCCAAGACTCCATCGTACAGCGATGTGCGGAGGCATTGCCTGAAGGTGTGCAGCGAATGAGTTTGAAGGTGCGGCAGGTGGAGAAAGAGGGTAATCATGCCACTGTACACTTTGAATACGAGGGAGAGATAGGAAAATACACCATCCCCTTCATCGACGATGCGTCTATTGAGAACTCCGTGACGTGCTTTTCCACAGTGCTGGCGGTGGAGAAGACCCTCTCCCCAGCCCTCCCCCATAATGGGGAGGGAAACCATGCGGAATGTTTATCATCAGGAACCTCGCCGGATGGCTCTCCCCATTATGGGGGAGATGCCCGTAGGGCAGAGAGGGTCGCTGTCTTATGTGAGCGCATGAGCCGCTTGGAGCAGGTGGCGATGCGTCTGGAAGTGAAGGATGGCAAGAACGGCTGCACCCTCATCAACGACTCCTACAACTCTGACGTGCAGTCGCTCGACATCGCCCTTGACTTCATGAGCCGTCGTCCCGAAACGCGCAGGCAGCGCCGCACCCTCATCCTCTCCGACATCCTGCAGAGCGGCGAGTCGCCCCGAAGCCTCTACTCCAGAGTGGCTCAGATGGCTGCCCAACGAGGCATAGAAAAGGTCATTGGGGTGGGTGAAGAAATCTGTGCTTGTGCCGACTATTTCCCGATGGAACACTATACTTTCCGCACCCTCGATGCCCTGCTCAGAAGCGAGGTGTTCAGCGAGTTGCACAATGAGTTCATTCTCATCAAAGGAGCGCGTCAGTTTCGCTTCGACAAGGTGAGCGACCTGCTGACACTGAAAGTGCATCAAACCATCCTGGAGGTGAACCTCAACGCGCTGGTCAACAACGTGCGTTACTATCGCCGCTTCATGCAGCCCGAAACCAAGATGGTGTGCATGGTGAAGGCGAGCGGCTACGGAGTGGGGTCGCTCGAAACCAGCAAGACGCTGCAAGACAACGGGGTGGACTACCTGGCTGTGGCTGTGGCCGACGAGGGGGCCGATTTGCGCGAGGCAGGCATCACAGCCAACATCATGATTATGAACCCCGAAACCACCTCCTTCAAGATGCTCTTCGACTACCGGCTGGAACCCGAAGTGTTCAGTTTCTCCCTGCTCGAACAACTCATCCATGCTGCCGAACGCGAGGGCATCACCCATTTCCCCGTCCACATCAAACTCGACACTGGCATGCACCGACTTGGCTTCAACCCCGAGACAGACATGCCCCGGCTCATCGAGCGGCTCAAGCGTCAGACGGCCCTCGTGCCTTGCTCTGTGTTCAGCCACTTTGTGGGCAGCGATGGCGATGAGTTCGACTCCTTCTCCCATCGTCAGTTCGACCTCTTCGACCGTGCCAGCCAACAGTTGCAAGCGGCCTATTCGCACAAGATTATCCGCCACATCTGCAACTCGGCAGGCATCGAGCATTTCCCTCAGTATCATCTCGACATGGTGCGCCTGGGCTTGGGCCTCTATGGCATTGATGCCCGCACCAACCATATATTAAATAATGTGGCCACCCTCAAGACCACCATCTTGCAGATTCGCAACGTGCCTAAAGGCGACTCCATCGGCTACTCTCGTCGCACCATCCTGGAGCGCGACAGCCGCATAGCCGCCATCCCCATCGGCTATGCTGACGGACTCAATCGTCACCTCGGCAATCGGGGCTGCTACTGTCTGGTGAATGGTCAGAAAGCCGACTATGTGGGCAATATCTGCATGGATGTGTGCATGATAGACGTGACCGACATCGACTGCCAAGAGGGCGATGCGGTGGAGATTTTTGGCGACAACCTGCCTGTCACCACCCTTAGCGATGCCCTCGGCACCATCCCCTACGAAGTGCTGACGGGAGTGAGCAACAGGGTGCAGCGAGTGTATGTGCAAGAATGAGAAGCGAAGTGTTTTACAGTTTGATTGTACCTCACTACAACCAACCGCAGTTGTTAGAGCGATTGCTGGACTCGTTGCCTCAGCGCGATGACTTGCAGGTGGTGGTGGCCGACGATGGGAGCGATGCCGGGTGTGTGGAGCAGTTGCAAGCCCTTGGGGCGAAGTTCCCAGCGGTGGAATGGGTGATGCTTCCCACCAATCGGGGAGGTGGGGCCGCTCGCAATGCTGCACTTGGTGTGGCGAAGGGGGAGTTTGTGTTCTTTGCCGATGCCGACGACTACTTCTGCACCGATGCATTGGATGCCTTGCTGAATGAGAAGGAACGGTGGGCTGGAGCCGACCTCATCTTCTTCAATGCCCAATCCCTCGACGACCAAACAGGGGAGCCTTCATGGCGAGCCGACCGGCTGAACTGGATGATGAACCAGCCCGAAGGCGAGCGTGAGCGGCAGTTGCGCTATCTGCATAGTGAACCTTGGTGCAAGTGGATTCGTCGGGAGTTGGTGGAACGAAATTCCATCCGCTTTGACGAAACCCGCATCATGAATGATGTGCGTTTCTCCTATCTGGTGGGCCATCATGCCCGGCAGGTGCTGGTGGAGAAGACAGTGTGCTACTGTGTGTGCAACCGTCAGCAAAGTGTAGGCAAAAAGATGACAGCAGGACGGAAGCGCGACTACACGAAAGTGATGGCCGAGACGAACCACTTCTTCACGGTGCATGGCTTGCCTTACTGCTACAAACGTGCCTATCGCCCCCTCGTGTTCAGCATCCTGAAGGGTGAATGGAACGATGCCCGCATGTGTGCTGCAGAACTGCGTCGTGTGGGTGAGAGTGCTTTCTCCATTGCGGTGAATGTTTGCCTCTATCCATTCTGGCTGGCGAAGTGGGTAGGGGAAAAAAGAAAGTTCCGTCAACAAAGAATAACCTCCTGACAACACATGAACACTCTTTTTCTTTCTTTCATCATTCCTGCCTACAATGTCGAGCCTTATCTGAAGGAGTGTCTCGACAGCATCCATCGTCTCGACATGCGAGGACGCTGCTTTGAGGTTATCGTGGTCAATGATGGCTCCACGGATGGCACGGCAGAGTTGCTGGATGACTACCAGAAGTCACATCCTGACTTGCAGGTGGTGAGCCAGGAGAACCGTGGACAAGGAGCGGCGCGCAATGTGGGCATGCGGATGGCACGTGGGGAGTATCTGTGTTTTGTCGATGCCGACGACCGCCTCTATGCCGCTCAGGTGCCTGTGGCGATGATGGAAAAGTGGAGGGCCGACATCTTCTCTGTGAACATCCTCCAACTTGGGTCTGACGGCAAACGGAAACCCTATCGACGCTATGTGCCTGAATATGAAGTGTTGATGAATGCCCGTTCTTTCATGCAGGGACGTAATCTGATGCCCTGTGTGGTTGGCTATTTCTGGCGCAGGGCTTTTCTGCAAGAACGTCAAATCGCTTTCCCCGAAGGCATCTTCCATGAAGACGAAGAGTTTGTGGTTCGTGCTTTTGCAGGAGCCGACACGATGATGGCACTGAATGTGGACTGGTATGACCGCATCTGGCGCAAGGAAAGCACCACCACCACGACCAATCGGACTAAGCAGCAGCAGCATCTGCACCACATGGTCACGGTTCTTCAGCACCTCGAAACATGGGCACAAACCCATCCCGAACTCCGACCCTGCATGCAGTACAAACTCGACTATCTGGCCGTCGATACGCTCCGCATCCTGCTTCGTCAGCATCACCCCAAGGCTTTTCGTCAAGAAATCACCTCTTCCCTCCGCCACCTCGGCTACTTCCCTCTCCCCTGGCACAACGAGTGGAAATACCTCCTCTTCAATCTCTACACCCGCCTTATTCTCTAAACCCTCAACTCTCAACTCTCAACACTTAACTCTCAACACTTAACCCTCAACACTTAACCCTCAACTCTCAACCCTAAACTCTTAACTCTCAACTCTCTCCAAGTGCATATTCTCGAAATTCCCTCATTCTTTCCTCCTCATGGTGGCCTTTTTGCGCTCGAACAGGCCCGGGCATTGCAGGCACAGGGCAACACCGTCCGTATGCTGGCATGCGTACAACTGGGTGCATCTGTCGATAAATCCTTCTATCTCAAGGCTCGCCACGACCGTTGGTGGGAAGAGATGCAAGGCATAGAGATTTATCGCTGTTACATGCACGCCATGCCACGTGTCATCCGGCCCAATCAGCAGCGGTGGTGCCGCATCGTGCAGGAGATGTATGAAGAGTACAAGCAGCGATATGGGCGGCCCGACGTGCTGCATGCCCATTGCTGTCAGTGGGCCGGTGTGGCCGCACGGATGATAGCAGAGCAAGAAGGCATCCCCTTCTTCATCACAGAGCATCTTTCTTCAGGGCTTTTTGTGTCCAACTATGGAAAGGGTTGGCAGAAAGCCGATTGGGCGCGCCGTCTGCTGAAAGAGACCTACGAGCATGCCAATCGGGTGATTCCCGTTTCGGCCGAGTTGGTCGATGACTTAGCCCCTTTCTTTGGCAAAGACTATGCTTTCACACCCGTCTCCAACATCATCGACACCGATTTCTTTGCCTACCGTCCTCGCCAACCTCGGCAAGGACGTCCTTTCCGTTTCTGCTGTTTGGCCAGGGGTGACATCTATGGAAAAGGCCATGATGTGCTGGCCGAAGCGATGAAGGGGATAGAGAATGCCGAACTCCACATTGCTGGAGGAAAAACAGACACGGCGGCGATGCGGAGCCTCTTTGCCGATGCCGGAAACGTCATTTTTCATGGAGAACTGGACAAAGAGGGAGTGCGCGACTTGCTCTATCATTGCGATGCCCTGGTGCTTGCCTCGCGGAGTGAAGCACAAGTGCTCGTCATCATGGAGGCCGTCTGTACGGGCATTCCAGCCGTCACCACCACCCTATCGCGCAGTGTGGCTGTCGATGGTCCCTTCCTGTTGGTCGAGAAAGGCGATGTTCAGTCATTGCGGAAGCGCATGCAGGAGGTCATCAGCATGGACTTTAATCCCCAATGGAGTGAAGCCTTGCGCCGACGTGTGGCCCCCGATGTGGTGGCACGGCAAATCATGGACGTGTTTGCTTGCAAGTGACAAATGCCTTCCGCAGTTGGAGGAAGGCCGACCAGCATAGTGGCGACGACGTAATCCACTTGACCGTTTGGGCTTTCCTGTTCAGTCGTGTGTGCCACAGAGTCTGGCATTGCAGGGCCTCGGCGCGTAAAGTCTTGCTGTGGGTGCGGAAAGCATGCATCAGCAGTGCGTAGATGCGGTACTCGAAATAGCGTCGCAACCGCTCGTCCTCTATGTGGAAGATTTGGGAAAAGTCAAAGTCCAGTTGGGTGGCATGTCTGACAAAATCAAACTGTTTCTTCTCGTCGTGGGCGTTGGAGATGGTTCTTCCTCCCGTGGTGTAGTAGAGAGTCGGCTCATTCAGGTAAGCCACCCGACCTGCCATCGCCAGCACCAGACACACCTGCACGTCCTCACATCCATAGTCATGGTTCCGTATCACTTGGGGGTACTGTTCCAAGGCTTTGAGAACCACCTCCGTCCGATACATGGCCGTACAGAGGTGAATGATGGGACGTTTCAGTTGGGTCAGAATAGGCACCACCAGTTCCTCTCCATCCATCATCTCCGTCTCCCCCTTGGCCGCATGAAAGCAAGGGTGGGGATGAGGGGAATAAACATTGCCCGTTTCGGCATCCCGGCACAGATAGTCAGTATGCACGATGGTCACCTCGGGGTGCGCCTCCAGAATCCTCACTTCTTTTTCCAACTTCTTCGGGTCGCTCCATTCGTCATCACCCGCACAGTCGGCGATGTATCGTCCTTGTGCAGCCAGCAGACAGTCGAAGTAGTTATCGACAATGCCCTTGTTGGTGCGGTTGGCAAACAAGCGTACCACATCAGGAAACCTCTCTGCATACTGCCGACACACCTCCAGGGTGCGGTCTGTGGAACAGTCCTCGCCTACAAGAATCTCAATGGGTACATGACATTCCTGCCTCAAGATGCTGTCAAGCGTCCGTCCGATAGTATCTTCTTGATTGTATGTGCATACAATGACCGAGATGAGATTCTTCTTTTCCATCTTACTTTATCCTAATCAATGAAGAACCAGTCGTGTTCGCCTGTCCAGTGTTCAGTTGCACGGCATACACCCCGCTGGCCAAGGGCGGCAGTGGCACGGTGTAGGTGGTTTGTGCGGCTGCCAGTTCCACCTCAAACACCTTTTGTCCTGCAAGGTTATAGACCGACAACCCAGCAGCAGAAGTCGCTGGTTGCTCCATCTGCACCAACACATTGTTCCCACGCAGGCTGATGTGTGCCGAATGAGGATTCTTCGTGCTGATGATACCCGTCTTGTCCAGTTCCAGAAGGTACAGCAGCCCTTTGTAGGCATCAATTTCCCCATATCCATACACGTTGTTAGGGTAGGAGAGCGAAGGGTCATCATGCCTGCTGGTGGCAGCAATGGCCTCCATCGCCTCTTGTGGAGTCAGCGTTGGTTTGGCTTGCAGCCACAGGGCAATGATACCCCCCACGACAGGAGCGGCCATGGAAGTGCCGCTGTTCGAGTTCCACGGATAAGTGCGTCCCCCATACTCAAAATGGCGCACATCCCATCTGATGTCCGACGCTTTTGGGTTTTTCTCCAGATACCATGTGCTGTAGGAAGAGATGACATTACACCCCGGGGCCATCACGTCAGGCTTGATGCGTCCGTCCAGCGTAGGCCCCATGCTGCTCATCGTGCTTCTTGCTCCGCCCTCTCCTTCTTCCGCATGCTTCCATTCGCCCAGATAGTTGGTCACACCTGTGCGGTAGATGGTGACACCCACGCTGATGACACTCTCCGAGCAGGAGGGAGCCAAGATGCAATGCCCGTTGGTGGCTTGGTCGAGGGTCGGGTCGAGGGTGTTGGTCGTCATGTTGCCCATATATTTGAACATCTCAATCTCAGTGCCCTCTCCCAGCAGTTCTACGGATATGGGCGCATTCTTGCCGCCCACTGTTCCTTCCACCAAGTCCTCAACCATCAGTTCGTATGCCGTTTGCTCTGGCTCGTAGTAGTTGGGGTAGGCACCCATTGCCACCGCAAAACGCTTCTTCCCATCCACCGTGAGGGTGTCGAGGTATAGGCTGTCTGGAGCGTCATACACCGTTTGGCTTGCCACCGTGTAGGTCAAAGGCGACTCGCTTCCCTGCACATAGAACTTCAGCCGAACCCGCAGGTTCTTCTGTCGGTCATACGACCTGAGCAGTGAGAGATACTTCTTCTTGGCATTGATGAACGTGCCGGCCATTTCAGCCGAAGCCTCTTTGTGCAGATAGGTTTTTTCCCTCCCTTCGTTGCCAGCGGCAGACACGATGATGCGTCCAGGTCCCACCATTTTGTCCAGCACCTCATAATACAGTTGGTCTTCGTCATACATCGACGCATGATGACCCTCGCTGAACGAGATGACGCACGGCTTTCCCACCGACTCGGCATAGTCGAAGATATACTGGAACCCCAGCAAATCCACCGCACTCGTGTATTTGTACTGGATGTCTTTGTCGATGAGGTCAGCGTTGTTCGAGGTCGCGTTGGCCACCAGACAGAGGTCGGCTTCTGGAGCCATCCCTATATATAAAGATGTGGCATCAGGCCCTTCGGCTCCGCTGCCAGCCGCAATGCCAGCCGTGTGTGTGCCGTGTGTCTGGCTCTCTCCGTCCCTGCTGTGCTTCAAGGCCAGCAGAGAACTCTCATCCACATAATCTCTCCCCACGCACAACGTGCTCTGCAGCGTGTCGGTCGAGAGTTGGTCCCACAGCCGCTTGATGCGGTAGCGGCTGAAATCGCGACTGTAAAAGTTGGGATGCGTCAGGTCGAAGCCAATGTCTTCAATGCCTATCACCACCCCCGTTCCGTCAAAAGCAGGAATCTCGGCAGTCCCTTCCCTCACAGTCTTCACACCCACCTTCTCGACCGTCATATCCACCAGGATGGAACAAGGTTCGTTGGCTTCGATGCGTTCCACGCTCGCACAGGCAGCCAAGCCACACAGCCTATCCACGGGAATGTCGGCGGCATAGATGTCGCCCCACTGTGCCAGCACGCGGCTTTCATGCTCGTCCAGCACCGCATGGGCCTCGCGGGTCTTTCCTTCGATGCGCACCAGTGCGCAGATGTGCGGACGCTTCGCCCTCTCGCTCCCCATCGCCCTTCTCGTGCGGCTGGCCGAACGTGCCGCCATGCGCACCATGCTCGACATCTTCCTCCACTCATGGGACGATTGAGCCTGAAGTGCCGTGCAGACCCCCATCAGCACCATCATGAAAATGAATCTCACGTGTCCAGCCATACTCCGTTTTCTTATCTCACAATCAATATTTTGGCCACAGCACCTTTCTTCCCGTCCTCATCCGTGCAGAGCGCATAGTAGATGCCAGAGTTGACCCTTCGTCCATTCTTTTGGCAGCAGTCCCATGAGAACTCGCCACCCACACTCGTGCCCTCAGCCACCAGTTTCCCGGCTGCACTCACAATCTTCACGTTCGAGTTATACATCAGCCCCGTGATGTGGACATCGCCCAGATAGTCCTCGCGCACAGGGTTAGGGAACACCTTCAGGTTGCTGCTGCTCATCGAGGTGGCCGGGTCGGTCGCGTTGCCGCGATAAGAACACAGGCCCCTCGTCGTGGCAATGAACACCTCGCCTGTCTCGCCGTCGATGGCTATGTCGTTGATTTCATTGCTGATAAGTGGGCTGTTCTCAATGGTGAAGTGCTCCACCGTCTTCAAGCCGTCGGCACTGAGCAGATACACGCCATTGTCGGTGGTGCCTACCCACTTGCGGTTGCCGCCATCTATCGCTATGCACTCCACGCTCACACCATTCATCAGATAGTCGGCCAAGCCCGAACCATCATCGCGAGGCACCTTCACCTGTGTGAAACAGAAGTCGTTGTCAAACACCTGGTCGGGGGTGTAACTGACAAAGAGTCCGTCTGTCGTGCCCAGCCATATAGCCCCATCAACATCTTCTGCCACACTGGTGTAGTGGATGGGCGCGTAGGACACACCGTCTTGGTTAGAAAACGTGATATATTTCTTCGCCTTGTCGTCAGAGCGGTTGTCAATGGTGCCATTCGTGTTCAGCACAAACAGGAACGAGTAGCAGCGTGGCACATAGCGGTGCCATTGAACAATCCAGGCCCATCCCCGCCTGTCGAAGACCGTCTGCTTGAAAGACTCATGCTTGGTGATTTCTTCATAGTAGAAAGACCCCCATGTGCCGTCAGGTCGGATGTAGCGTATGATGGTGTCCGTCACATTGTTCATCATCCACAGATTCCCTTTGGAGTCATAGTTCAAGGCCGTCACCCAGTCATACAGATAGTAGTCCTTGAGGTGAGGATTGATACAGGTGATGGGTGAGTTGTCGCTGCTATAGCGGTGTACAAACTCCCCGTTCCGAAACTCGTAGAGGCCCGAGTGCATGGAACTGGCAAAGTGGTGAGTCGGGTCATTCGGGTCCTGCACGATGGAGGTGATGTTCGTGTAGGCAGTGGCCGGAACCGCTGCCGTGGGGGCTTCTTCGTCAAAATTCGTCCATTTTCCCTTTTCATACATCATCACCGTCCCTACACGGTCCTGCCTGCGCTGGTTGGGGTTGCCGCCAGCCACCAGCAGTCGCCCATCCACCATGTTGAGGCGATAGGCATAGTTTCTGATGGGCGAGTTGGGCACAAAGTCCTTCGCCTGTTCCAGCAGGCTCTCCCCCTCAGCCTTCTCTTCGGCTGTCTGCCCGAACGTCACCGTGCCAGTTGCCACCGCGCTCCAGTTGCTTGGGTCCAGCAGATTGGCGTTTCGGTCGCCTTCCATCACTCCCGATTCCGTCTTGGCATAAATCTTTCCGTTCTGGATGGTGGCATGGGTCACTTTGCTGTCAAACGCGTAGAAATCCACAAAATACCCCTCCTCCAGGTCTATCAGTGCCAGCCCGGAGTTGGTGCTGATGAGTGCCTCGCTGCCCACCACCATCAGTTCGTTCAGGGTCTTGTCGCTCAGGCTCTTGCGCTTCAGGTCCGCCATGTTCCAGGTGCTGCCATTCAGCCCCAGCAGGTCGATGTTGCCGTTCTCATACAGCAGCACCATCGTCTTCGTCGCCGAAGAATAAGCGATGTCCTGCAGTCCGAAGTCGCTCAGACCGTTTGCCTTGTCATACCGTTCCACCGTCTTGTCCTCAGTGTCGTAACTGAACAAGTCGCCGTTTGCCAGCACATAAACGCGCGAATCAGCCTTCACCGCCTTCGTGGCGTTGTGGTAAGACGCATAAATCGTCCATCCATCATTCGCCTGCATCGGTGCGACGCAGGCCCACAAGCAGATGGCCATCAGCCACCCCAGCAGTCTCATCCTTCCCATTTTTTCTTTTTTCTTTTTTATAACGAAAAAATCCCCTTTTTTATTGCCTTCACCATGCGCTCATTGCCGAAAAAGTCCTTCCTCAATTCCACCTCCTCATAGCCCATCTCCTCCAGCATCCGCACCACCTCATGCCCAAACCGTCGGTTCACCTCAAACAGCAGTGTACCGCCCGCCGCAAGCAGGCCATCCCTTCCCAGTTCGGCAATCCTTCGGTAGAAGCGTAGCGGGTCATCGTTCGGCACAAACAGCGCCACCTCCGGCTCATGCTCCAGCACGTTGGCCTCCATCTCCCCCCGTTCCTCCTCGCAAATATAAGGTGGGTTGCTGATAATAAGCGAGAAAGGGGCAGGCCGTTCCAACTCTCCTAGATTATCTAGCCCTTCTAGATTATCTAGCCCTTCTAGCCCATCTAGCACATCCACCTTTCTCCATGCCACTCCCACTCCCATCTGCTCCCCGTTCTCTCTCGCCACTTCCAGAGCCTCCTCGCTCACATCCCATGCTTCCACCTCCGCTTGTGGCAATTGCCTGGCCAGGGCGATGGCAATGCACCCGCTGCCAGTGCCAATGTCCAAGATGCGCAGGGCAGGGTGTGTTGGGTTTTCTGGGGTGGCTGGTTGTTCTGGAGTTCCTGGAGTTTCTGGAGCCTCTGGAGTTCCAGTTTTTTCTGCCTGCATCATCTTTTTCCCCACTTCTGCAGCCCATGCCACCAGTTCCTCCGTCTCCGGCCTCGGAATCAGCACCCCCGGTCTCACCCTCAGTTCCATGCCACAAAACTCAGCCTCTCCCAGCACATACTGCACCGGCTCTCCCCCTGCCACCCTTGCCGCCAAGGCCAGCAGTTCCCTCTCTTCCTGCTCCCCCTCTTTCCGTTCCTCCTCTTTCCGTTCCTCCTCTCTCCGTTCCCCCTCTCTCCGTTCCCCCTCTTTCCGTTCTCTATGCTGCGATGCCATCGCAGCCCCTTCCTCCCCTCTTCCTCCTCCTCCTTCTCTTCCTCCTCCTCCTCCGCTCAGCACCTCCGTCATCGTCACTCCCAGCCTCTTTTCCAGCATCAGCAGGGCGACAGCCCGAGCCTCGCCCTCCTCCATGCCGCCCTCCACGAGCAGCCTCTTCATTTTTCTATACAGTTCATTCATGCTGCAAAAGTACGACATTTTTCTTTCAGATGCAAGAGCCGACAGACACCCTCCTGCGTTTCATGCTGAAAATCAGACAAGAAAAAATGCTTGCGGCTTTGTGTCCTTTTCTTTCCGCATGGTTTTGTGAAAATTCGTGTCATTGGCTACGCCGAGCTAAAGGTTCGTGTTGAAAATGAACACGTGCCAGAAATGAGCGGTTAGTGGTACGATTGCGGATAGTCATAAAATAAATTTGTTTCTTAATGACCCATTTGGGTTTACCGTCAGTTCGGTTTTAAGGT
>DGSP01000084.1:15927-22778 GCA_002393555.1 Prevotellaceae bacterium UBA4359 | reverse complement strand
GCTTGATTCGTTGTTGAAAATGAAGCGTTTGGAACATCCGAAACTTAAATATAACAACTCTATGAGAAAGAGATTTCTATTGATTGTTTGTGCCATGCTCATGTTGTTGAGCATGGACACATCGGCAAAGACACTGGTGGTGTACTACAGTTACACGAACAACTGCCGCGACATCGTGAACACGCTGACAAGCGAGACTGAGGCTGACGTGCTGGAAATTCAGCCAACGGAGAAGGGACTGAAGTATGAGGCAAACGGTTATGCTCTGGGAACGAAGTTGCTCAATGCCATCAAAGACAATCCGAACTCTGCCAGCAGTTATCCAGCCATCGACCCTGTGACGACTTCGCTGAATGACTATCAGAACATCATCATCGTCACCCCTTTGTGGTGGAGCCAGATGGCAGCCATCATGCAGAGTTACCTGTTCACTTACGGCCCGCAGATGAAGGGAAAGAACATCGCCCTGATTGTGTCGAGTGCCAGCAGCGGCATCAGCGGAGTGGTGGCTGACTGCAAACGGCTCGTACCCGATGCCACATGGGCAGGCGACGCGCTCTGGATTAACAACAGAAATCGCAGCCAAACGGCATCGCTGCTGACTCAATGGCTTGCGACCCAAAACTTTCAATCAGCATCAGACATGACCAATATCCATCTCACTATCGGCGGAAAGACGCAGAGCGTGACGCTTGCCGACAACCAAGCCACCAAAGACCTCGTGAGGAAACTGCAAGACGGTCCCATCACCGTGACGCTCAATTCCAGCGGCGGCTTCGAAATCTGGGGACCATTAGGTTTCTCGCTGACCACAAGCAATCAGCAAATGACAGCACAGGCAGGTGATGTCGTCCTCTACAACGGCAGCAACATATGCATCTTCTACGGGTCGAACTCGTGGAGTTATACCCGACTGGGAAAGATTGACGGATTGTCGGGAAATGAACTGCGCACCTTCCTGAGGGCGGGCGAAAGCAATATTCCCGTCACCCTATCACTCAGCAACACGACTGGCATACGGCAGGTAGATGCTGACACCCATGACAGCGGAGACTATGTGGCACTGAATGGCATGAGGGTTCAGCATCCCACCAAAGGCATCTTCATTAAAAATGGCAAGAAGTTCATAAAATAAATAGGGCATGAAACACGTTATTTTATCAGTGGCGCTGCTGGGCGGAATGCTGGCAGCATGCACGACAAAAGGCAACAACTCATCAAACGATTTAGATAGCATGAAAACAACATTGAAATTAACACAAGAGTGGGACAAGACGTTCCCCAAGAGTGACAAGGTGGAGCACAAGAAGGTGACGTTCCACAACCGCTATGGCATTGAACTGGCGGCAGACATGTACACCCCCAAGAATGCAGAAGGCAAACTGGCTGCCATTGCGGTCTCTGGACCTTTCGGAGCCGTAAAGGAGCAGTCGAGCGGTCTCTATGCTCAGCACATGGCAGAGCGTGGTTTCCTGACCATCGCCTTCGATCCCTCTTTCACAGGTGAGAGCGGTGGCGAACCCCGCCGCATGGCATCTCCTGACATCAACACCGAAGACTTCCTTGCCGCCGTTGATTTCCTCTCCACTCAAGACAACGTGGATGCCGAGCGCATCGGCATCATCGGCATCTGTGGCTTTGGTGGCATGGCTGTGAATGCGGCTGCCATCGACCCACGCATCAAGGCAACGGTTGCCTCCACCATGTACGACATGAGCAAGGTGAATGTGGAGGGTTACTTCAAGAGCGAAGACACACCTGCACAACGTATGGAAAAGCGTAAGGCGATGGCTGCACAACGCACGGAGGACTACAAGAACGGCACCTACAAACGTGCTGGCGGCGTGATTGACCCACTGCCTGAAGATGCTCCTTGGTTTGTGAAAGACTACCACGCCTACTACAAGACCAAGCGCGGCTATCACGAGCGAAGTGGCAACTCCAACGACGGCTGGAACGTCATCGGCTGCCAGTCGTTCATGAACCAGCCCCTGCTGGCATGGGCACAGGAGATTGAGAATCCCGTGCTGCTCATTCACGGCGAGAAGGCTCACTCACGCTATTTCTCAGAGTATGCTTTTGAGAAGATGACTGGCAAGCACGTGGAGGGGAAAAGTGCCGTGGAAGGAAACAAGGAACTGCTCATCATCCCCGGAGCCTCCCACGTTGACCTCTACGATGACGAGGCTGGTGTGATTCCTTACGATAAGATGGAAGCGTTCTTCAAGGAAAATCTGAGATAAAAAAACTTTTTTCCATCGAAAGTGCATTTTTTTTAGAAAAATGTTTGCAGTTTCAGAGAAAGTGTGTACTTTTGCAGCGATTTAAGAAAAAAGACATGAAGTCATTGTTTAACGCATATTACTATTTTTACTTTTACTTTAGCAACGAGTAAGAGCGGGTAGTTATGTGTTGAATCAATCATGCGACAGATACATAGAGAATAACAATATAGCCCCGCTCTGATGAGTGGGGCTTTTACATTATATATAATATATATGAGAAGAATTGCGATACAGGGAGAGATTGGCAGTTACCACGATGTGGCGAGCCACTGCTACTTCGAGAATGAGGACATCGAGTTGATTTGCTGCGACACGTTCGAGCAGGTGTTTGACGAGATGAAGCAGGACTCGAGTGTGATTGGCATGGTGGCGATTGAGAACACGATTGCGGGGTCGCTGCTCCACAACTACGAACTGATGCGCGAAAGCGGCATGCAGATTGTGGGCGAGCATAAATTGCGCATCTCGCACAGCATCATGTGTCTGCCCGAGGATGATTGGGAGGACATCACGGAGGTGAACTCGCACCCTGTGGCACTGATGCAGTGCCGCGACTTCCTGAAGAAACACGCTGGGCTGAAGATTGTGGAGACGGATGACACGGCGGGTTCTGCCAAGAACATCAGCGAGAACGGTCTGAGGGGGCATGCGGCTATCTGCTCGAAGTTTGCCGCCCCACTCTACGGGATGAAGATTCTGGAGGAAGGCATCGAGACGAACAAGCACAATTTCACCCGCTTTCTGGTGCTGGCCGACCCGTGGCTGGCGGAGGAACTGTGCAAGCCGAGCCAGTCGAACAAGTCGAGCATCGTGTTCAGCCTGCCTCATAGCGAAGGCTCCCTCTCACAAGTGCTGAGCATCTTCTCGTTCTACAAAATCAACCTGACCAAGATTCAGTCGCTGCCTATCATCGGAAGGGAGTGGGAGTATATGTTCTACATCGATGTGATGTATGACGACTACACACGCTACCGCCAGAGTATCGACGCGGTGCGCCCGCTGACCAAGCAACTGAAGGTGTTGGGAGAGTATAAGGAAGGAAAAAGCACAATAAAACAATGATACAACCAGCAGACAGACTCTCGCTTGTGAGCGAGTATTACTTTTCGAGAAAACTGAAGGAAGTGGCAAAACTCAATGCCGAGGGTAAGGACATCATCTCGCTTGCCATCGGGTCGCCCGACATGCCACCCAGTGCGGAGACGATTGACGTGCTCTGCGAGAATGCTAAGAAGGCCGATGCCCACGGCTATCAGCCCACGGTGGGAATCCCAGAACTGCGAAAGGCGATGGCAGGATTCTACCAGCGTTGGTATGGGGTGGAACTCGACCCTGCCACTGAGATTCAGCCCCTCATCGGCAGCAAGGAGGGCATCCTGCACGTAACCCTCGCCCTGTGCAACCCTGGCGACAAGGTGTTGGTGCCGAATCCGGGCTACCCCACCTACACTTCGCTGAGCAAGATTCTGGGTCAGGAGATTGTGAACTACGACCTCTTGGAGAGCAACGGCTGGCAACCTGACTTTGAGCAGTTGGAGGCAATGGACCTGTCGGGGGTGAAACTCATGTGGACAAACTATCCCAACATGCCCACTGGCGGACGTGCCACTCGCGAACTCTATGAGAAGATTGTGGCGTTCGCCAAGAAGCACAACATCGTGGTGGTGAACGACAACCCCTACTCGTTCATCCTGAACCGCGAGGAGCACCTGAGCATCCTGCAAGTGCCGGGGGCCAAGGAGTGCTGCATCGAGTTCAACTCCATGTCGAAGAGCCACAACATGCCCGGATGGCGTGTAGGCATGCTGGCAACCAACAGCACCTTCGTCCAGTGGATTCTGAAGATTAAGAGCAACATCGACTCCGGCACTTTCCGTCCGCTTCAACTGGCTGCTGCACAGGCATACGAGAATACGGAGGCATGGCACACACACGCCAACATCGAGACGTATGCAACCCGTCGCAAGATTGCCGAGGAAATCATGACCACCCTCGGCTGTACCTTCGACCCGAAGCAGCAGGGAATGTTCCTCTGGGGACGCATCCCTGACACCTATGCCGATGTGGAAGACCTGACCGAAAAGGTGCTGCACGAAGCCCGCGTGTTCATCACTCCCGGCTTCATCTTCGGCTCGAACGGCAAGCGATACATCCGCATCTCGCTCTGTGCCAAAGACGAAAAAATGGAACTCGCATTGGAAAGAATCAAAGAGACCCTCCCCTCACCCTCCCTGTGAGGGAGGGAGTGGTCACCGTCAACTCTTAGCATTCAACATAAATATAAAATAAACATATTAGTAGAATCCTCCCCACAAAACATTCTACTCTCCCCCTCACAGGGGGAGCGGGGAGGGGGTCTTTATGGAACTCGAACTTGAACCCCTAAATTTGCCAAGCGACAACGAACGTCCGTTCGTGATTGCTGGCCCATGCTCCGCCGAGACAGAGGAGCAAGTGATGGAAACTGCACGTGAACTGGCCATGAAAGGCTGTCACAACTTCCGTGCCGGAGTGTGGAAACCACGCACCAAACCAGGAGGTTTTGAAGGCAATGGCGAGAAGGCACTGCCCTGGATGAAGCAGGTGAAGGAAGAAACCCACATGCTCATCTCCACTGAAGTCGCCACACCTGAACACGTGGAACTGGCACTGAAATATGACATGGACATCCTCTGGATTGGAGCACGCACCACTGCCAACCCCTTTGCCGTGCAGGCATTGGCCGATGCGCTGAAGGGTGTGGATGTGCCTGTGTTCGTGAAAAACCCTGTCAATCCCGACATTGAGTTGTGGATTGGTGCCTTGGAGCGCATCAACCAGGCTGGCGTAAAGCGCATGGGAGCCATCCACCGAGGCTTCTCCTCCTACGAGCAGAAGATTTACCGCAACGCCCCCATGTGGCAGATTCCCATCGAACTGCACCGCCGCATACCCAACTTGCCCATCATCTGCGACCCCTCACACATCGGCGGACGTCGCGAACTCATAGCCCCACTCTGCCAGCAGGCCATGGACCTCGGTTTCGACGGACTGATTGTGGAGGCCCACTGCGACCCCGACAAGGCATGGAGCGATGCCAAGCAGCAGGTGACACCCGAAGTGCTCGACTACATCCTCTCCCTGCTCGTCATCCGCGACGAACACACCACCACCGAGGGACTGACCAGCATGCGCAAGCAGATTGACGAACTGGACAACCAACTCATGGACATCCTCGCCAAGCGCATGCGTGTGTGCCGCGAGATTGGCCACTACAAGAAAGAACATAACATGACCGTCTTGCAGGCCACCCGCTACAACGAGATACTCTCCAAGCGCGGAGTGCAAGGCTCCCTCTGCGGCATGAGTCCCGACTTCGTAGCCAAGGTGTTTGAAAGCATCCACGAAGAGAGTGTACATCAACAAATTGAAATCATCAATAAGTAAAGACCCTCTCTTAACCCAAACCTTAACCCTAACCCTCACTTGTGGGGGCGGGTCTTGGAGGGAGTGGTCACCACATCAATATCAACAAAAGTAGAATCTCCCCCACTAACATTCTACTCCTCCCCCCGCAGGGGAGGTGGGGGAAGGGTCTGTATGAAAATACTGATATTAGGAGCAGGCAAGATGGGGTCGTTCTTCACCGACCTGCTGTCGTTCGACCACGAAGTGGCCGTCTATGACATAGACCCCAAGCGACTTCGTTTCATGTACAACACCCAGCGGTTCACCTCGCTGGAAGAGATAGGCAACTTCAGGGCAGACCTCGTCATCAACGCCGTCAGCCTCAAATACACATTGCAAGTATTTGACCAAGTCATCCCCTATCTGCCCAAGGAATACTGCATCCTCTCCGACATCTCTTCGGTGAAGACGGGCTTCAAGGAGTACTACGAAAAGAGCGGCTTCCACTACGTGAGCACCCACCCCATGTTCGGTCCCACCTTTGCCAACCTCGGCAAACTGAGCGATGAGAATGCCATCATCATCAACGAAGGAGACTACATGGGACGTTGCTTCTTCAAGGATCTCTATCAGCGGCTCGGCCTCAACATCTTCGAATACACCTTCGAGGAACACGACCAGACCGTGGCCTACTCTCTCTCCATCCCCTTCATCTCCACCTTCGCCTTCGCTGCCGTGATGAAGCATCAGGATGCCCCAGGCACCACCTTCAAGCGTCACATGAAGATAGCCAAAGGAGTACTCAGCGAGGACGACACCCTGCTGCGCGAAATCCTCTTCAACCCCTACACCAAAGGCCAAGTGGAGCAAATCCGCCGAGAGATGAAAGAACTCATCGAAATCATCGACACCCGCGACGAGGAACACATGCAGCAGTATCTGACCAAAATCAGGAAGAACATCAAGTAAAGTTCCTCCTATCATTTTTTTATCAATCGAGAGAAGCGTACCCCTCGACTACGACATGCCGTACCCCTCGGGTACGCCACATCGTAGTCGAGGGGTACGCTTGTTTTAATCCGATTCGGGTTTAACGTGAGTTCGGTGTAAGAGAACTTACGGTTCGGAAATCTTTTTTACCGCTTCGCGGGCTTTAGAAAAACAAGAAAAAATAAAAAA
>DGSP01000084.1:11384-15852 GCA_002393555.1 Prevotellaceae bacterium UBA4359 | reverse complement strand
TTTTTCTTATTTTCTTTTGTTTTTTCTTGTTTTTCTAAAGCCGCCGAAGGCGTAATTCTTATATCGAACTCACGTGGGTTTAAGATGTCATTCACTAACAATTGGACTTGCCCGACTTAAACTCGCCATTGAACAGGTGGAGCAGGTCGGGGTTGAGGTCAAGTGCATGGCGCATGTCGTCGAGTGCGCCAGCCTTGTCGCCTCGGTTCATGCGGAGGGTGCCACGAAGTTGGTAGATTTCGGCATCGTCGGTGTGGAGGGTGTCGATGAGGGTGTCGAGGTCGTCGAGGGCTTCTTCATACTGCTGCATCTGGCAGAGGGTGATGGCGCGCTGCTTGTATGCCTCGGCATCGGAGGGGTTGGCGGCGATGGCCTGAGTGGTTTGAGTGATGATTTCAAATGAGGTCATGGGGAAAATTTACAATTTACAATTCTACTATTGACTATTTAAGGAAACGTCCATTCCCTGTATGACAAGCAACTCCTCCTCTACCATATAACGGATGGCTTCGTCAAGAACAGAGGTCTGAACAGGCAATACTTTCAGTTCTGTTAGTTGATGTTCTTTTCCATCTTGAAGAAAAGAAGTGATGGCTTGGATTGCTTCCTTAACATCTTGCTCATGTGCTGCTTTTGTCTTTTTCTTTTCCAGACACACGTCGCACTGGCCGCAGTCGCAGTCGGCCTTTTCGCCGAAGTAGTGGAGCAGCATGCGGCTTCGGCAGGTGTCGGTAGATATGGCATAATGCGCCATCTCTTCAATGCGTTGCTGAAAGTCTGCCTTACGGTCTTCATAGACCATGGCCGGGAGGCTGATGAGTTCAGTGTCAACTCGCGCCACGGTATAGCCCACGGTGGGAGTCTTGCGATGCGGGATGAAGTCGATGATTCTGCGATGGTGCAGGTCTTTCAGCATCTGATAGACCTGTTCGGCCGAGAAGCCCGTGAGGTGGGCGAGGTTGGTTTCTTCCACATAGACGAAGTTGGCGAACACGCCCGGATAGGTGCGCAGGATGGTCTGGATGAGCAGGTCGGTGTCTTCGTCGGTGGTGTAGATGCGGTAGAGTTCCTCTTTGCGGAGGATGAAGTGGAGGGCAGACTTGAACTCCTGCTCTTCGTGGTATTCGATGTAGCCGGCATTGCTGAGCAGGTTGAGCGCCGCCCCTGTCTGCACCGGAAACTGATGGAAGCGTTGGCAGAAGGTTTCCATCGGAAAATAGAACGTGCGTCCCAAGGCTTCTCCCACACCCACTTGCAGGAAACAGGCCACATTCTCATAGGTCTTTCTCACATACTCCAAGTCGGGATAAGTCTCTGGCACACGGCGGTTCAGGGTCTTGATGTCCTGATGGTTGTAGAGCAGCACGGCATAGGAAGTCTTGCCATCTCGCCCTGCGCGTCCTGCCTCCTGGAAGTAGGCTTCGAGCGAGTCGGGCATGTTGAAGTGGATGACCATTCTCACATCGGGCTTGTCTATGCCCATGCCGAAGGCGTTGGTGGCCACCATTACACGCACCTGATTCTTGGTCCAGTTGGCTTGCCGATAGTCTTTTTCGGCATTGGTCAGCCCAGCATGATAGTTGCTGGCCGTGATGCCGTTTTCTTCCAGATAGCGGGCTATATCGACGGTTTGCTGACGGGTACGGGTATAGACGATGGCACTCCCCGTGGGCACTCCCCGCAGGATGTGAAGCATCTCCCCTGCCCTGTCCTCCGTCTCGCGCACCACATAGATGAGGTTCTTGCGCTCGAAACTCATGGAGAAGACATTTCTTGCCCGAAAGCCGAGCCGCTCCTGAATGTCATCGACCACCTTCGGGGTGGCCGTTGCCGTCAATGCCAGAACCGGCACATCATCCACGGGCAAGAGCCGTCGGATTTTCGCTATCTGCAAGTAGGAAGGACGGAAGTCGTAGCCCCATTGCGAGATGCAGTGAGCCTCATCAACCACAATCATGCTCACTTGCCGCATACGGGCAAGTTTGGCCAAGAAAAGTTCGGAAGAAAGCCGTTCGGGAGAGATGTACAGGAGTTTGTAAGCACCATGCACCGCATTGTCGAGCACACGGACGATGTCGTCTCTCATCATGCCCGAATAGACCGCCTCGGCCCTGACGCCACGGTTCTTGAGTTGCTGCACCTGGTCTTTCATCAGCGAGATGAGCGGTGTGACCACCAGACAAAGCCCCTCCAGCATCAGCGCCGGCACCTGGAAGCAGATGCTCTTGCCACCACCCGTGGGCATCAGTCCCAGGGTGTCTTTCCCTGCGAGGATGCTCTCGATGATGTCGCTCTGTATGCCACGAAAGGAGTCGTAGCCCCAGTATTGCTTCAGTATGTCAAGAGGTTTCACTCCTTCAGCCCTCCCATTCTCAATTTTCAATTCTCCATTTCGGACTCCTCCTCATGCGTCCTGATGTCCTCTATCTGCAACTGCACTTCGCCATGCTTGCGCGTGTTCTCCTCTACGGTATAGACAATATCGAAAGCCTGCTTGGTCTTGATGTAGCGTGCCTGCGAACTCTGTCCGAAGGCGATGCCGTTCATCACATTGTTCGACTTGCTATCGACCAGTTCCAGTTTGATGTGTTCCTGCTGGCGACCCACCACTTTGCTGGTGCCGTAGTCGAACACATTTTTCGTGCAGAAAACGGGCTTGGGATTGCCTGGGCCGTAGGGGCGCATGCGCTTGAGGTCGTTGAAGAATTTCGACGTGATGTCGCGGAAGTTGATGACGGCATGAATGTCGAGGTTGGGTCGCGTCTGTTCGGGGTCGATGTTCTCATGCACGTATGCCTCGAAGCGTCGGCTGAACTCAGCCACATGCTCCACCTTCATCGACAGCCCTGCCGCATAGGTGTGTCCGCCGAAGTTGTCGAGCAGGTCCTCACAACTCTGGATGGCCTTATACACATCGAACCCAGCCACGCTCCTGGCACTGCCCGTCACGATGTCGCCATCGAGCGTGAGCACCACCGCCGGACGGAAAAACTCCTCCGTGAGGCGCGAGGCCACGATGCCGATGACCCCCTTGTGCCAGTCGGCATTGTATAGCACGATGGCACTCGAGTCTTCCATCTGCGGCAGGTGCGACACCACGCGGCTCGCCTCTTCCGTCATGCGTTTGTCCAGTTCCTTGCGCTCCTCGTTGTAGTGGTTGATGGTCTTGGCCATCTCCAGTGCCTTCACCGGGTCGCGCTCCACCAGCAAATCGACCGACTCCTTGCCGTTCTGGATGCGTCCGCTGGCATTGATGCGCGGACCTATCTTGAAGATGATGTCGCTCATGGTCAGGTCCTTACCCGTCAGGCCACACACCTCCAGCACCGCCTTCACACCCACGCTGGCATTGTTGTTCAACTGCTTCAGCCCATGATAGGCCAGGATGCGGTTCTCGCCCATGATGGGCACGATGTCGCTCGCTATGCTGATGGCACAGAGGTCGAGCAGCGGAATGAGCGTGCTGAAGGGAATGTCGTTGCTGATGGCGAAAGCCTGCATGAACTTGAAGCCCACGCCACACCCCGAAAGGTCAAGATAAGGATAGGTGTTGTCCGTCCGTTTGGCATTCAGGATTGCCACCGCCGGAGGCAGCACCTCGTCGGGCACGTGGTGGTCGCAGATGATGAAGTCGATGCCCTTCTCTTTGGCATACTGAATCTCCTCAATCGCCTTGATGCCACAATCCAACACAATCACCAGCCGGACTCCCTGGCTGGCCGCATAATCCACTCCCTTCATCGACACCCCGTAGCCCTCTTCGCTGCGGTCGGGGATGTAGCACTCCACGTTGGAGTAGAACTGCGTGATGCACCTATATACCAAAGCCACCGCCGTACATCCATCCACGTCGTAGTCACCATAAATCATGATGCGCTCACGTTGCCCCATCGCCTCGTTCAGACGCTCCACGGCCTTGTCCATATCCTTCATCAGATAGGGGTCGTGCAGTTCCAGCAACTGCGGATGGAAATACTTCTTGGCCTGTTCCGCCGTGCGGATGCCTCGACTCACGAGCATCTGCGCAACAGCAAGGCTGACTCTCGCATTGTCAGCCAACTGCTCGGCACAAGCCTGGTCCTCGGTTGTAGGTGGTTCGTAATTCCATTTGTAGTTCATTTTATGTTATTATTATATTTGCTTATCACACATCAGCCACACGGTTCCACCCCCACTGGGAAAAAACAGCCCCGTCCACTCCACCTTTCCTCACTCTCTTCCCCCACACGTTCCCTCTGTTTCCAGAGGCTTTTTCATCATGTCGGCCACTACTTTTCCAATTTACGATGTAAAATTAAGAAGAAAAAACGACATACGCACCATTTCTGGCCAAAGTTTTTGTTTTTTTATGCCTTTTCGGTCATTTTCATTGACATGCATCAAGAAAATGCAAATTTTTGTGAGTTTTTTTGTTTTTTTCTTGACGAATAAAAAAAAACAGCCTACCTTTGCAACGTGTTTTTCATAG
>DGSP01000084.1:0-11330 GCA_002393555.1 Prevotellaceae bacterium UBA4359 | reverse complement strand
AGTATTAGATTTAAGGTTAACAAAGGTTCGGGATGCAGCGGCATCCCATTTTTTTTTGCCCTTTCGTTTAACGCACCATCTAATGCCATCTTTCCACAAAGTTTCTTCCGCCTATCCTGCATCCCCTCCCCTGCTTCTGCCCCACCAGAACGATACGTTATGTTGCAAGTGTAACACCCCCACTGTTACACTTTCTCCACACACTATTTGGGTTCTTATTATTAGAGGCAGCCGGTCTTATGGGCTGGGTCAAGAGGCATCAGCACAATACCTTTTATACATATTCTGCACAATAGCCTTCATTCTATTTCTCAAAGACTCGGGTTGGAGGACTTCAAAATCTTCGCGATGCGAGAGAAGTTCCTGCTCAAAGTCATAAGTTGGCTTCAAGTCATATTCAAAAATGGAGTGTTCAGGTGTCGTGACTGTTTCACGTTGGGATGAATGAAGAGGCAGGGAACGCAAGTATTTCACTTGAGGGCTTGCCACCTTAATCACAATATGCTCACAGGGCACACCTTCTTCGATGATGATGCCAAAGGAATCACTATAATACTCATTGATGTCAAAGTCCTTAGGATATTTGAATGTTTTCTCTTCTATTGTTAATGTGCTGATACGATCAGTAGCAAAAATAAGAGTCCTTTCATCATCCAATGGCTTACCCACAATGTACCAACGTTGACGAAACAACTTGAGTGCATAAGGCATGAGCGTGTGTTGTGTTGGTGTATCCCTATCGAAACTCTGATAAACAAACGAAATAACTTTATTCTCTCGCAGAGCCTGAATGATGTTGGGTAGGAAAGGCTCGCTTGATGGTATGTACTCCAAAGCAATACGGCTACCCAAATCTTCTGCTTCACGCACTATTGAACTCACAGCCACACTATTAACAAGCCACCGACGCAATTCCCCATTGCGATAGTCATCATCATCCTCCACATGATAGGTGTTATCGTGCTTGTCACAAATGATGTTCAGGTTAAACAGCATTTTTATTTCCTTGCGATGATAGTCAAACGTGCGACGAGGAATATCCTTCCCATCATACAAATAACAATTCTGCCACCGCTCATTAAGTTCCTTGAGTGTGATACGTCCAACACGATAAATGGTAGTCAACTCCCAAATGTAGCGTGCAAACAAATTCTTAGCCATAATCCAATTATTTTCGCAAAAGTACGGAAATAGTCGGGACTGTGCAACGTTTTTGCCAAAAGATTGCGTATCTTTGCAGCAATAACAAATAAAATATTTTTTATATGGAAAATCTAGGGAAATTGGAAAAAGTAAATGACATAAGAAAAGTATGGCCTGATGAGGCCCGCAACTTCACATGTTGGTTGGCAAAAGAAGAGAACTTGGCCATATTAAGTGATGAAATAGGTCTCACTTTGGAATTGATTGAGCGAGAATCTCCAGTTGGCTCATTCAATGTTGACATTTTTGCCAAAGTACAAGATACTGAACAAAAAGTAATTATTGAGAATCAGTTAGAACAAAGTGACCATGACCATTTGGGGAAAGTTCTTACTTATGCGTCCAATAAAGATGCTGAAATATTGATTTGGATAGTGAAAAGAGCCAGACAAGAGCATCAAAGAGCAATCGAATGGCTGAACCAGCACACAGATGATAAGATTTCTGTTTTTATGATAGAAATCGAATTATGGAAAATCGAAGACTCCAAATTAGCTCCAAGATTTAATATTGTTGTTCAACCCGATGCATGGGACAAAATTCAAAGAAGTACAGACCCTGCTACTGGTTCTCAACTATTCTGTATGGAATTTTGGAACGAATTCCAAGATTATGCAAGTACCGACTCCGTATTCAGCCTGTATTATACTAGATTAAGAAAACCATCTAAGCAAAATGCTCAAGACATTCCATTCGGGAATCCTGATCTTTGGACATTTGCAAAGTTTGACACAAGAAAAAATACGATTACATGTGGCATCTATATTCCCTATTCAAAAAAACATTATGAACAAATAAAAAACAGCCAACAGATAATTGACAAATATTTTCCAACAGAAAAGGAAGATATTATTAAAGACGAAAAAGAAGGGCGTCAAAGCACTTATATCACTATTTCCAAAGATAATTGTGACGTAAGCAGCCATGATTCCAAACAAAGAGGAGAATATTTTAAATGGATTTGTGACAATGCTGTAAAGTGGAAAAAAGTGATTGATGAAATAATAAAATAGTCACTATTTCCTCTCCACTGTGCAACGTTTTTGCCGTATCTCGCATTACCTTTGCATCATATTCACTAAAACAAGTAGATATGAAAGCAAAGGTAATGTGTTCTAATGCAGATTTCCAAGAGAATGTTGAACAGTTCTTGGATGATTTATTAATGGATGTTGATACCGACCACTACTTTGACGAAATCGAAGTAAGGTTTATCAAAAGTGACTGCACATTTGGTTATGCCAGCGTAGACAGCCTATTCTTTTATCGTGACCTTCTGTTCTTCTGGACACAAGATGAAAAAGCCGAGCATTATTTGACGTTAGATGACTTCAAGTTGACAGGAAGGCTTCAGAATCTGGAGGTGTTCAAAGACATCAAAATCTTCCCTGTCATCTTCGCTGGCTTCTATACAGGTTACCGTGATGACAAGGGAAAGAAAATCTATACGGGTGATGTAGTGAAAGCCACCATGTTTATGGAAGCGGACATTCCTTCAAACGGAGGAATGAGCCGTGCCAAAATAGTCAATGAAAGACCCTATAGTGGCTATACCACCATTGCAGGCGTGAACAGTTTTGGTCATAGAAATGATGATTACTATTATATCCTTGACCAATGCCCTGTCCCCATGCGAAACACAAAGAAAGTCAAAGTCATTGGCAACGTATTCTACGACTTAGACCCCGACGAACTGACTGTCAACATTGGCGAACGTTGTGCCATGTTAGCTTTTCCATACAAAATCAATCTACGTAATCTCCACATCAAGATGGCGCATGCCCCCTACTTTATCTGCAAGACATGGCAAGATAAAGCATTGAAATTCTTGAGGGACGAGCCTTGCTACGAAGACCTCCCCATCCATTTGCCTTAAAACTCACTCCAACCTATCGTCCCCCTGAAAAAGCGTTCCACATTCTCCCCTTCCGACTGTGCTTCCCAAACGGGTGTTCCACAGCCTCAAAATCGGTGTGAGTCACACCTATGGTAGTGGTCTGAGTCACACCTATGATAGGGGTGTGACTCAGACCGATTTTGAGGCTGTGGAACAAGGTATCTACCGTGCCTATTCTTCAATCGAAAATCCGATGCTCTCCACCGCCTCTTTCACAGCCTTGTCATCAATGCCATCGCCTGTCACGGTAGCGATGCCACTCTGGAGGTCAACAGATACGGACTCCACACCCTTGACGGTGCGGATGACCTTCTCAGTATTGGCACGACAATGGTTGCAGGTCATGCCTTTCACCACATAGGTTTTGGTTTCGCAAGCGTCCTCTTCACAACATGCCTCATCGTGGCAATGGTCGTGGTGCTCGTGGCAATGGCAATGCCCCTCGTGGTCGTGTCCACAAGAGCATGCAGACTTGTGCTGCAACTTCATGCGGAGCACATTGAGCAGCAAAAGAACGAGGATGCCCGTGCAGGTCCACTCGAACCAGCCAGCCACATCGTGACAGCAGGCGTGAGTGCTCATCAGATGGTCGGTGAACCACTCGCGGGGCAGCAACTGGTCGATGGCCACGCCGAAGAGGATGGAACCTGTGATGATGGCGGTGAGATAGAGCAGGAGCGTTTTCTTTCCCAACACTTTGTTGATGACCAAGATGCTTGCCACATTGCAGGCAGGGCCGGCCATGAGCATCACCAAAGCGGCTCCAGGAGTCAACCCCTTCATCATGAGTGCCACAGCGATGGGGATGCTGCCCGTGGCACAAATATACATAGGCACACTGATACACAACACCAAGAGCATGCTCAGGGCGGTGTTGTCCTTGAAGATGGCGAAGAACTCATCGGGCACCAAGGCGGTAATCAGTCCTGCCACAATAAGGCCCACGACCAACCACTTGCCGATGTCCTCCATCATTTCGACAAAGCCGAACTTGAGGGCAGAGACGACCCTCTCACCTACTCTCCAAGACCCTCCCCTCACCCTCCCTACAGGGAGGGAGTGGTCACCTTGTTCGTTAGTTTCCGCATTACCTCCCTCATTGGCAGAGATACTACTCCCTCCCTGTAGGGAGGGTGAGGGGTGGGTCTTGGGGGAGAGGGTCCCCATCGTCACAAATGCTCCACCCATCACTGCCGTAAACAAAGCCGCAATGGGACGCACGATGGCAAAAGGCAGCCCCATGAGCGAATAGGTGGCGAAGATGCTATCCACACCCGTCTGTGGCGTGGCAATCAGGAACGACACCACCGCACCCTTGCTGGCTCCTTCGCGACGAAGGGACATGGCGGTGGGTATCACGCCACAGGAACACAACGGCAGCGGCACCCCGAAGATGGCAGCATTGATGACCGACCGCATCGTGTTTCCGCTCAGATATTTGTTAAACCATCCGTCGGGGATGAAGGCATGCATGATGCCTGCCAACAGAAAACCCAACAGCAGATAGGGCGACATCTCATTTACGATGCCCACCACTGCCTGCACTACATTCCAAACACTTTCCATACTTTTTCCTTTCGTTTTGTTTTCGCCTGCAAAGTTACGGCAGATGTTTTGCAATCGGGTTGCAAAGTTTGGAAGTTACACAAAAAGTCTTTACCTTTGTTCCAAAATTCAAACCATGAAACGCATTTTTTACACATTATTATATATATGGGTGTGTGTTCCGCTGGCTTTCGCCCAGACGGAACAGGAGGAAGAAAGGATGACGTGGGAGGATTTTGTGGAGATGATGGCCAACGAGGAAAGCGAGAACGGCGAGGTGGACGAGGAGATGATGGAGCAGTTGCAGGAGATGTATGCACAGCCGCTGGACCTCAATGAGGTGAGGAAGGAGGACTTGGAGATGTTGCCGTTTCTGAATGAAGAGCAGGTGGAGGGAATTGTGAGATATGTGGAAAAGAATCGGCCTGTGGAGAGTTTAGGGGAGTTGCTGTTTGTGAAGGAGTTGGGGGTGAAGGAGAGGGAGATGCTGAGGGTGTTTGTGGAGGTGGGGACATCGCGACTGAGTCGCGATGCACAGGACCTTCGGTTGGGGAGGCTGCTGAGGTATGGGAGGAGCGAGGCGATGTGGCGGACGGATGTGCCGTTCTATCGGAAGGAGGGCTACCGGGGCACTACGACCGAGGGGAAGGAAAAGTCGCCTAATCAGGTGTATCGGGGCGACAAGTTTCACCATGCGTTTCGCTACAGTTTTTCGAGCATGAACCACTTGATGGCTGGAGTGCAGATGGAGAAGGATGCGGGTGAGAAAGGCATGGACTATGTGGCTGGTTATGTGATGCTGAAGGAGGTGGGAGTGGTGAAGAGTGCCATCGTGGGCAACTATAAGGTGAGTTTTGGCAAAGGACTGGCGGTGAACACCTCGATGAAATACAATAAGATGATGATGCTCAACGCGATGGACAGGATGGACGAGGGATTCAGGAAACACTCTTCGACCAGCGAATCGGCCTACTTCACCGGCGGAGCAGCCACCATCCGGCTGAAGCAATGGCAGGTGTCGGCTTTCGGCTCTTACCGAAAGGCGGACGGCACCTACAACAGCGACTCCACGGGCTTGTCGTCGCTGAAAACAGACGGCATGCACCGCACCCCACTGGAGCGCAGCAAGAAGGGGAATCTCGGCATCACCAACTTCGGCGGCAACATCCACTGGGAACACCAAGGACTGCAACTCTCCGCCACGGCCATCGCCACACATCTGTCGGTGCCGCTGATGCCAAAGTATGACACGCACAACATTATCTACCGCTATTATCGAGGGCATGGAAAGGACTTCTTCGTGGGCAGCCTTGCCTACACCTACCGCTACAAGGCCCTCACTTTCAGCGGAGAAACGGCCTACAGCAACAGCGACGACCAGAACGGCATCGCCACGCTCAATGCCCTGCGGTGGCGCGCCAATAGTACCAATAGTTTTATGCTCGTAGGCCGATACTATGGGACTAAATTCGTGAGCCTCAACGGAAAAGCCTTCGGCGAAAACAGTGCTGTGCAGAACGAAGAGGCTCTCTTCTTGAGTTGGACGAACAAAGACATCAAGAACACCGTGCTCGAAGCCTACGTGGACGCGATGTATTTCCCATGGATGAAACAGAACGTGTCGGCCAGTTCCTACGGCTATGAGGGCATGGTGCAAGCCACCGTCTCGCCCAGCAGCAAGTGGACACTGCTCACCCGCTACCGCATCAAGGCCAAGCAGAAGGACTTCATCCCTGAAGGAGGCACACTGAGGACACTCGAATACAACACCAACCACAACCTCAAACTGCAACTGAACCTCCATCTCTCCCCCACTCTCACTCTCCGCACATCGGTCACAGGTGCCCTCGTCACCTTTGGCAACAATCCCAACGAAAAAGGTTTTGCCATCGGAGAGAACATCCGTTGGCAAAGCCTCAGAACAAAATGCCGCATAGACATGGGCATCACCTATTTCAACACCGACACCTACAATGCCCGCGTCTATCACTATGAGCCTACCCTCCTCTACTCTTTTGGCTCCACAGCCTACTACTACAAGGGCATCCGCACCATCGCCGTGGTCCATCTACCTCTTGTCAGAGAGTCCCTTTTTCTCAGTGCGAAATTCGCCATGACCCGATATTTCAACCGTGACACCATCGGCAGCGGTTTGGAGATGATAGATGCCAATCACAGGGAAGACCTGCAGGTGCAGATGAGGTGGAAGTTTTAGGCTTCAGTTCGGTCAGTAGTATTTTTCCACCATCGAGTGTACCACAGAGGCAAACATCTGGTTGGCTTCGGGGCGAGGATTCACGTATGAGAGACAGCACACATCCAGCGGAGCGTATTTTGCCACTTCGGCATCGAAGGCTGCATGGTCTTCACTGCCCGAATAGGCTACAGCAAAGGCATTCCAAAAAGCCTTCAGTTGCTCTTCGGTCATGTGGACGATGTCCCGCATTCCCTGAAACTGCGAATAAACTTGAAAGAGCAGGAACAGGTGGCCAAGGTCGAACATCGGCGAACCATAGTTAAACCATCCGAGGTCAATCCAATAAGGCTTTCCCTCGCCCGAAACAATCAGATTGCCAGTTTGGAAATCGCCGTGGACACAGGTGGTCACATCGTCGAGGCCCTCCACGAAAGTGTGCATCTTCTCCTTGTCCGTTTCATCTACATAACTTACCGCATCAATGGCTTTGAGAGCCAGTTCTTTGCGACTGGGGAAGAAATCGGTGTCGCAGGCCGTGGCATGAAGTTTCTTGCCCTCCCGAGCCAGCAGTGCCGCCGTCTCGCCTATGCGCTGCGGGTCGTCAGCACAGATGCGCGAGAGCGACTTCTTGCCCTTGATGCGCTCGGCGAGCAGGCCGTAGCAGTCACCCACACGCACCATCTCATACATGCGCGGTGTAGGGAGTCCCAGCGCAAACACATGTTGCGCCATCTCAAATTCCTTCCGTACAGTAGCCTCATCGTTCATGTCCGACTTCTTATTCACTTTCAACAGAACATCGGGGTTGTCGGGATGTTCATACGTCTTTCCAATGCCGCCTTCGCCCACTTGGTTCCAGCCGCTGATGTCAATGTCTTTGTAGTTCATTGTATCTATCAGGTTTATTACTGGTTTTCTCCCATTTCATTCTTTTTCGCTGGTCAGGTATTTCAGCCGGAGCAGTCGCTGTTTCTCCTCAGAGAATCCCAACTGCACCGCCACATACTGAGACAGCGAACCATACTTCTGGTCAATCAGGTCGAGCGTCGCCTCGAAGTTCTCGCGACTCACGCCTACCATGGCGCGGATGAAAGCCACGGCCTCCTCATTTCCACCTCGCTCACGCACTTTTGCCGACAGCATTTCCACCTGACGGGCGTAACTCTGGTTGGAGAGGTCAAAGTCCTCCACTATCACATCGCGGCTGGCACCGAGAGCCGCAAGCAGGAATGCCGATGCCCAACCTGCACGGTCTTTGCCCTGTGAACAATGCCAAAGCACACCTCCCTCGGCCTGCAAAACCTTCTGCAGGAACACGCCGTAGTAGTGTTGTGCCAAAGTGTCGGTCACGATGGCAGGATAGAGTTGGCGCGCCATCATCTGTGCCTTGGGTTCGAAGGCAAACTTCATCAGCACCGCCATCAGGTCCTTCATGTCTATAGAAGCCGAATCGCCATGCTGAGCAGACAAGCCCTCGACAAATGCCTGCGGCAACGTGGAGAGATGGAGGTAACTCACACCGTCCAACACACGGTCGGGGGCTGCATCGGCTTCGGCCTCAAGACGGAAGTCGAACACGTCGGACAGATGATACCGATTTTTCAACAAAGCCACATCGCCATCGGTAGCCCCCGAAAGATTGCCACTACGCACCAGCATATCCACACGAACCATTCGTCCGTCCTGCATCACCAGCCCCCCCATGTCGCGAGCATTCTCGATGCCCTCAAAGGCAATGGCGCGCTGCGAGTGAGCCACCTGCGCCGAAAGGAACATGGCAGACAGCATAAAGATGTTTTGATACTTTTTCATTGTGCCTTTTAGTTTTTTTTGTCAGTTGTGACAGTTCCCATCCTGCTGACGATACAGCCCATGCTCTCCAATGTAAGCAAGCACCTTTTCGTCCAGCCACCGACTCATGTCCCGTCCTTCCGAGATGGCATCCCTGATTTCGGTGGAAGAGATGTCGTAGAGCGGTGTATCAGCCATCTGCACCGAGGGTGGAAGCGTCGTTTCGTCAATCGCGCAACCAGGACGCCGATAGATGAGGATGGGATAAGAGCGGATGATTTCTCTGGCATGATACCACCGGGGAAAACGCTCCCAGTTGTCGGCACCGATGACAAGCACGAACTCATGCTCCGGATAGGCATTGCGGAGTTCGCCTAAGGTCGTGATGGTGTAGGAAGGAATGGGCAGATGCCGCTCAAAATCCGACACTTTCACCCCCTCGATGCCTTCGGTGGCCAGCCGTGCCATGTTCAGGCGATGCTCATACTCGGCCATGTCGCTCGTTGCATCTTGCTTCAGCGGATTGAGCGGCGAGACCAACAGCCACAGTTCATCCACCAAGCCCTGCCGCACAATGGATGCCGCCAACTCAGTGTGTCCCCGATGGATGGGGTTAAAACTTCCTCCGTAGATACCAATCCTCATACACTTCTACTTTTTCGGTGCCATCAGAAAGCCGTACCCCTCGGCTACCCCATGCCGTACCCGAGGGGTACGCTGTGCCGTAGTCGAGGGGTACGCTTATTTATTCACGTGCTTTCTCCACCAGCCGCTTGCCCAATTCGTAAGCATTCTGCAGGTCGGTGGCAAAGTGTTCATCGCGATAACGGCGCTTGTCCTCCTCCGAGAAGAGGTTGAAGTCGTAGCGCGAGTAGTCGTTGAACTGATAGGTGTTGAAAGCATAGAGCGTTTCCGAATAGCCAAAGATGTCGGCCATCACCTTCGTGTTCTCCTCCAGAATGACTGGATAGTTAATCTGCTTCATGTAGTCCTCGGGGCAGTTCATCGTGAAAATCATCGCCGTGGGAATCACCTTGTCGCGCACACAGATGTGCTTGCCGTTCTCGTCATACATATAGGTGCCCACAGGGAAGCACAGACGCTCCATGAACGAGCGCAGTTCGCCCGTCGGATAACTATAATAGACAGGCGAGCCGAGCACAATCACATCGGCCTCCCTGCACCGCTCCAACACGGGGCGAAGGTCGTCCTTCAGCGCACACACGCCGTTCGTCTTCGAGTTCTTGATTTTGCAGGCAAAACAACTCTTGCAGCCCTTGAAGTCCACATCGTAGAGGTTCACCAACTCCGTTTCTGCTCCCGCCTCCTGAGCCCCCTTCATGGCACTCTCCAACATCTTGAATGTGTTCCACTTCTTGCGCGGACTTCCGTTCACGAAAACCGCCTTCAACTGTTTCTTTTCTTCCATAAAATGTTCGTTTCTTAAAGTTAGATGTGGCAAAGATAAGGAAAAACTTTGAGAACTCAACGAAAACCCCTAACTTTGTGGAAGAAAAAACCATCTATCACACGATACAGCAAGCAACATGAGTTTATTTTCCGACTATTTCGAAGAGAACGGCGAGGGGACGTTGCACGAGATTCACTCCTGCCCCGAACTGATAGAGTGCATCCAGCAGATTGGATTTCTGCCACTGCTGGAAAATGGCATCAGGAGTTACAGTGCCGAGGCACTAATGGCGGAGGAGTGCCGATACACCGAGTTTGCCGACGGCAGTTGGGAGTGGCCGCTGTGGCAATGGAAAGGCCCTGTGGTGACCGAGGGCGGCTGTGTGTATGGCAAGTTCTTTGCTGGCAAGGCTGGTTTTGTCAGCAAATCGTGGTGGCCCGACCTCTTCAACTGGCGACGCAGCCAACATCCTGCTCCCGAAGAGGGAACGATTGAGGATGCCATTCTGGCCACCCTGGACGAACACGGAGCGGTCATCACACGCGAACTCCGTGCAGCCTGCGGATTTACGGGCAAGAACATGCGCAGCAAGTTCGACGGCTACATCACCCGTCTGCAAATGGCTTGCCGCATTGTGACCGAGGACTTTGTCTATCCCACCGACAAACACGGGCGCGAATATGGCTTCGGCTGGTCGCTCCTCACCACCCCCGAAGCATTGCTCGGCACCGATGCCAGCCTGTGCGACCGCACTCCCGAAGAGTCCTACCAACGCATGTTTGAGCATCTGCAACAAATCGTTCCTTGGGCGACGGAGAAGCAAATCAATAAGATACTGAAATAAAGAAGAAACAAAACGAGAAATCGGAATTTAGCAGAATAAACATAAAGTATATTCAGCGAATTAAAACATCAGAAAGGTTCAAATACAAAGCCAGTAAAGCATTCAAGTGATAAGGGGCAGAAAACTCATTATCATTCTACTCGAGATGGCGAAAAGATGCATGGTGGAAAAAATGTACACTATGTTGACCGTTCAACTAAGAGAAACAAAAAATGAGAACTAAGAAAAAATTCAAAAAACTCTGGATTGCCTCTGTTGATATAGAGGCAGCTCCCGGTTATGAATTTAACGATCTAATTGATTGCAGCGAATGTAATGAAACTTTACCAGCTTATAATGGAGCATGGGCTAATGTTATATTGCAATCCGAGACAATCAAAGAAGCACTCAATCTTATTGAGCAAGGTTTGAGTGAAAAGAACTTCATCGTTAAGTTTATTGA
>DGSP01000086.1:23125-80591 GCA_002393555.1 Prevotellaceae bacterium UBA4359 | reverse complement strand
ACGATAATTTTATCCAATAATTATTGGAACCAATTATTGGAAATTATTGGTAATTATTGTCCAAGAACATGCGGCTTGCCGCATTATATATACTATTTTTGTTCACTTACTTATTAATTGTTCATTGTTAATTGTTCATTGTTTTTGAGTTTTCTTCGGCAAAGGTAATAAAAATCTCCCCTGCCCATTTTTGTCCATGATACATTTTTTTTCGTTTTTTCATACAACCCACCAAAAATGCACCCATTCATCCGCAAGCCCGCAAAGCCCACGATCCTTTCCCCACTACTCCCGCGAGCCTTACAGGCTTGCGCTCATCAAGACAACGCCGTTGCATATTCAAATGGTACGCCATACCAATTACAAATTGTACGCCGTGCAAATTGAATATGCAACGGCGTTTCACGTAGTGCCACACACCCACACGACCTCAACACCCTTCCCCACACTTTTCTCCACAAAAATTTGGAATGTGCCAAAATAGTTTGTACATTTGCAACCGACTTGCACACGCAGTGTCCTTTCACTCGCAAGAGTGCAGACATTCCATGCAAGCCACAAAATCCAGTTAGCCCGATGGGGCGGTGCATGGCTCCACAGCCATAGCAACCCCATCCACAGGGGGGACGGGATTCTTACATAGATGGTTTGGCGCACCCGCAGTGAATGTCTCGCGCAGACAACGACTGCCCTGCACCAAAAAGGGCGTTTACGAACGTTGGTCTTCAGATTCCTAAATCTGGTAAATTTAGAGCACTTATAGAAGACAACGCAATCGGAACGCCCGCGTGGGTGATTTATTCACGAGTCACTTGACAGCCCTAATTGTATAGTTACGTTTACACATCTATACAATAAAGGTGTCTGCAAGTGTCACTTCTGTATATCTCCCCCGACGTGGGCTAACTGGTTGCTAATCCTATAAGTGCGGTTTACCAGAGCCAAGGAATCGGGATTAGCAGGAGAACAGCAACCCACGTCCTTTTGTTTCCACTAACTTTAATGCCAAAAGTCGGGGTTGGGCGAGTAAGCAACCAATTGTATGATGATACACTATCCAGAATGTCCCTTTTGCGGGAACTCCAACACCGCATTATCAGTAGTTGATGTGGAGATAGACGGAGGTACATTAAAAGGTATCCGATGTAATAATCCTCAATGTTATCGTTTCCTTGGCTTTTTCCAAGATTGTAAAAATGAAATAGACGAAATCAAGGAGTCAATCAGTGACCTTGAGAGCAATGTGAATGACCTAGAGAGTACAGTTGATAGTATTAACAGAAAAGTATAATGTAAAATGGAAACAACCCCAAGAGTCACTAACTCAATTTTTTCTTCTAAAGAAATAGAAACATTGTATAATGAGGTGTTGTTATACTACGAGAATGACGACATTGATTTTAGCGGCTATAATTTAAACCGTAACCCTTTTCTAAATCAACTGGAAGAAGAAAAAGGTTTTGAGTTACAAAACAGTATGGAAAATGCAGAAACAAATACTCTTGATACATTCTATTACACAGATTCTTTTGGAAAGATAAAAAGTTTGTTTTTCCATTTGCGTAATGCTTTTGCCCATAATCGTATCTTTAGAAGAACTGGAGAGAGAACCATCAAAATAGAAGACACAGATGGACGTAGGCAAACAATGAGTGCAACAATATCTTCTTTTGAAAAGTTAATAGAAATCATACAAGAAATTAAAAAGAATTACAACAATGAAAACAAAAACTCTTAAATCCGTGATGGTAGTGCTGGGAGTGCTGCTTTCACTCAACGCATTTGCGTATGATGTCGAAATCGATGGCATCTATTACAATGTGGTAAAAAAAGCAAAACAAGCGGAAGTGACACATAGAGGTGAGCGCCAAACATACAGTGGTGAGGTCACTATACCAGCATCTTTTGAGTATGATGGAATTACTTACAGCGTGACAAGCATCGGCAGTTATGCTTTCTTCTATTGCTGGGTGACCTCCGTCACCATCCCCAACAGCGTGACAAGCATCGGCGCGCATGCCTTTGATTGCTGCTACATGGCCTCCTCCATCACCATCCCCAACAGCGTGACAACGATTGGAGAATCTGCTTTCCAAGAATGCATCGGCCTGACCTCCGTCACCATCCCCAACAGCGTGACAAGCATCGGCGGTTCTGCTTTCTCTGGTTGCCGCAGCCTGACCTCCATCACCATCCCCAACAGCGTGACAAGTATCGGGTCAAAAGCATTTTCTGGCTGTGACAATTTGGAAGATGTCTATATATGTGGATATATTAATAGTTTTTCATCCGATGCTTTCCAAGATTCATACGTAGAATATGCTACTCTTCATGTACCAGTTAAAGATATTGAGAAATACAGTTCTATGTTCAATTTTGGAACAGTTTGTGCTATTGACGTGAAAATCGATGATGTCTATTATTTTTTGAATTCAGAAAACCAGACAGCAGAAGTATCTTATGGCAACAACTATAAGGGAAAACTCACCCTTCCAAATTCAGTTGATTATGAAGGTGACACCTATACGGTAAAGTCTTTTGCATATGCTGCTTTCAAAGACTGCGGCGACCTGACCTCCATCAACATCCCCAACAGCGTGACGAGCATCGGCGGGTCTGCTTTCGATGGCTGTATTTAGAGCCCTCTAAACAGCCACAAATAATGAAAAACACATAGAGATAACCCTTTGTATATCAGCCACATTTATATTTTAACACTTCGGACTTGCTTTTTGGTGGTTCTCAAAAATCCGCTTACCTTTGCAACGCATTTCTACCGCGGAGAATTTTGAGGGCTTTTATTTTGCCATCTCGTGGACAGGGTTGACAAAGGTTGACAAGAGTGTACAACGGTTGACAGATTAACGAGAGGGAAAAGAGTAAGGAAGTGACCTCATTTGAAGAACGTGACATCGTGGAATGAGTTGACAATGGGTGTCAATGATTGACGAAAGTTCACTCCGTGGCGGTTTGCATGAAATTGATTGTAAAACCACATAAAAAGGAGTCAAATGAGAAAGACAAGAAAATGTGCCTTCTGCGGTAAGGAGTTCACTTGCAACAGCGGCTCGCAGAGGTATTGCTCAGAACATTGTGCCGAGGCAGCAAAGGCTCAGCGCAAGAAGAGACAGCAGGACTTTTTGAAGGCTGTCCAGCCTGTTATAGACATCGCCAGTCAGGAGTATCTCACATTCTCCAAGGCTGCCATCCTCATGGGATGCTCCCGTCAGTACGTTTACAAGTTGGTAAACGAGGGTAAACTTCCTGCATCACGAATCAGCAGCCGTATGGCTTTCATCCGCAAGGCAGACATCGAGAAGATGCTTGCTGGCAATCCTTATCATAGAGTGTTGCCTGGTGCTTCATCAAACACCCCAAGCAAGAAATCGTCTCATTCATCTTCTTCTTCCCTTTTGTCAAAGAAAGGCAAGAATCAGATTGGCGAATCACCAATGATGTTTGCCGAACCACTTGACTATATCTCTGGTGAGGATGTTATGGCAACCTACAAGGTAAAGAAATCTTGGCTCTATGTTTCAGCCAAGAGAAACAACATACCTATGTGTAAGATAGCTGGCAAGAACTATTATAGCCGGAAGCACATGGATGCACTCTTCGGAGTGTCTGCCGAGATAGAGGCTTTGACAGAGTGGCTGACAACGGATGAGGCAGAATCCCTATATTCCACGACCAAGGAATCCTTGCGCACCCAAGCCTACCGCCGCCATATTCCCACCAAGCGAGAATATGGCAAGACCTATTATTCAAAGAAACATCTGGATGAAATCTTCCGTCCCGACCTGAAGGCGAGTGATGCCTATTACACCACCACCGAAGCTGCCGAAAAGTTCGGCATGACCAAGAGCAACATCTGCGTAATCGTCAAGACGAACAACCTAACAAAGGTGAAAGTCGGAGTGCAGAACCTCATTGTCAAGGAGGAATTAGACCGAATAATGGCAAGCAGACTGGCACAATTCGGGGCTTACAGGCTCCAATAACGCCCAATAATAAGCATCAACTGCGTGAAAGTGCAATTATCCATGAGTTATGAATGGGTAAGTTGGCCACTCTTCCATCACGCAGTTACTTTGCATCCGCTATGAGATGCATAGCCTTCGATTATTAACAAAACAAATTTCATACAAGTATGAGTAACATTTGTAAGACAGTAACCTTGCGTACGCGAAAGATAAAGAAAGGTACGCAACTGAGCTTCTACCTTGACTACTATCCTGGCTACAGGGACGAGTCAACCATGAAGGTACAGCGACATGAGTCACTTGGCATCTACATCTTTGCCAAGCCCAAGAACCAGCGCGAGCGTGACTATAACGAGCGCATGACGGAAAAAGCCGAGGCACTGCGCTGCCGACGCTATGAGAGCATCGTGAACGAACGCTACGACTTCTTCGACAGAGAGAAGGAAAAAGGCAACTTCCTCGCATGGTTCAAGAAAAAGGCCGATGCCAGAAACACCAAGTGGCAGAACGTCTATAAGCATTTCGAAACTTTCTGCGAAGGCAAATGCACCTTCGGGGAGATAGACGTTGACCTGTGCAACAAGTTCAAGGAGTACCTTTATACCGCTCCACAGACCATCCACAAGAAGCAGAAACTGCACACCAACACCATTGCCGGCTACTGGTCAACCTTCCGTGCCGTGCTCCACACAGCCTACCGCGACCACAAGATCAAGGAGAATCCCAATGGCTTCCTTGACAGGATTGACACCATCCCAACGGAGAAGGAACACCTCTCACAACCTGAGCTCGTAAATCTTGCCAACACCGACTGCAAGGAACCTGTATTGAAGAAAGCCTTCCTCTTCTCTTGTCTGACGGGACTCAGAAAGAGCGACGTCAAGGCATTGACGTGGAAGAAGATTCAGCCATACGGAGATGGAGGCATGTATATCACTGTGCGTATGCAGAAGACTCAGCAGCTTGTGAACAACCCCGTCAGCGAAGAGGCTCTTGAACTCATCGGCTTCTACGACGGAGAATACGAACCCGATGCAAAAGTCTTTCCCGACTTCAAGGACAAGATGACAGGCACTACCTTGAAGAACTGGCTCAAAGCCGCGGGCATCACCAAGCATATCACCTTCCACTGTGCTCGCCACACTTTCGGTTCCTTGCAGGTTGATGCAGGAACAGGAATCTACACCGTCCAACACATGCTCGGACACAAGAACGTGGAAACCACTCAGATTTATGCGAACATGGCAGATGAGAGCAAGCGTGAGAGCGTTAACCGCATTACGCTGAAGCCAAAAATAACTCCGCAGCTGAAAGTCGTCGGGCAGGGATAAACCTATTTGTTGGTTCTATTTCTTTGAGAAATGAAACCAAAGATGCTTTTTCTAAGTTGAAAATATGGGAAATGAGAACCAAGCATAATTGGCTCTCATTTTTCGTTATACCTTTGCCAAACAATCAAACAACTGCGAAAAAGGATGAAAATGGCGAGTGTGAAAATCATACTCACTTCAAGTATGATTCACAAATAAACATAAAACATTGGCCTACAGACGAAAAGGCCATACGTCATTAGCAAGATTATTCTTAACTTTGCAGCACGTTTTCTGAGACAACGAACAATAACACATAAAGACAATGAAAATAGATTCACCATCTTCCATCACTTCACGTGAGGTATCCATCCGACTCGAATGGATCTCCACAAGAATACTGCCGGGAGTTGCAGTACTTCTTCTTTCAATTCCACTTTGCCAATGTGCAGACTCAATACTGCCCGATGACATTGTTCCTGTATCTATCATCTACCTGATGATTGTAATAGTCCTATGGTCGATGTACATGGCTGTGCAGTATGCTTTCGTTGGAATAGCGCAGACAAGGAAAGCCAAGAGCAAAGCCCCTATAAACGTAGAGAATCCTCACGAAGAAGATGGTCAAGCACCTGTTTTTCTTTTAGAGGCAATGCCTATTGTTGCTGAGTCAAATGGGACTGAGAGTGATTGCGATGCTGAGGTGGTTGAGGAGATAGCTGAAAAGACAACAGTTATAGATTCCGAGGTTATTGCGGAAGAAGCCAATCCCGACAAAGAGCCATCCATTGCTTCGGCTGCTCCAATCAGTTCAACCTACCAGCAGGGTATTGATGACTTCTATCAGAGTCAGGCAGAAAGCCAGAAGAAAAAGCTGGACACCATTCATGAATACCTTCTATACATCATGTCCCCTTTTATTTACGAGGAAGACATGGACGAGTTCTGCACTGACCTTTTGAGATTCGCAATGGACCATAACTACCGCCCTGAGGTTGAGTGGAAGAGATTCAAGACAAAGCTGAGCAGCTTCGATGTCCGTCATCTGGTCTGGAGCATTGCCATCAGGTTGGGACTTGGCAAAGGCAAGGTTTACAGCAACGATGATTGCGCTTGCTATATTGAGCGTCGTTTTGCTTCTTTGTGTGTAACAGCCAGTGGAGAGCCATTGTCACATAGCACACTCAGGAACCTGGCAGTCACATCCAACAGCGACCAGATACATTGTGACATCCAGGGTGCAGACGGACTGTTATTCCATATTCCATCACAACTGGGCATAGAGAAAGACTGAAGATAATCTTTCTCACCTCTCTTATATCAATACTTAGACATCACATATTAGAGCCACATTAGAATCCAAACTTTGGTGTGGTCCTGATGTGCCTATGCCCTTTTGCGCTGAAATCTTTCCCCCCCAAAATAGCCGTAATCCCAATTGTCATTCAATATACTTACATGTTCGATATTGTCAAAATCCGCTTCAAAACCTTGTTTTATCCACGAATAACAGCCAAAAAGAAGGCTCAACTGCGTGATTGTTTCGTGATATACCAATTATATAAAAGTGGCTTGCCCTCTGATTCGTAACGAGGTTCCTTTGCAGCACGATTCCACTAAAGGGTCGTGTTGTCAAATGACTAAAGATCAAATTACGTTCAATGACCTTCCGCAGGTCATCGCCGAACTTCGGGATGAAGTATCGGGCATGAAGGCGTTACTGCTGAACCTTCAGAACAGACCAACTCAGCAGAGAGAGAACAGACACCGCCCTGTCACACCAGAGCAGGTTGCCGAGTACACCAACATTCCCCTTGCGACTATCTATCAGAAACTCGCGAACAGGGAAATCCCCGGCTCCAAACCCGGCAAGCGATGGGTTATCTACCTTGACGAGATTGACAAGTGGTTGGAGGCGAACCGCAAGAATCCCATCCCTCTGACGGATGAGGAACAGAACGCTGCAATTCTTGCATCGCACAAGCGCAAGCCGAACAAGTCCAGTTGGAACGATGAAACTATTGTAAAACCATTTGATGGGGATAAAATCTAAAATCAAGCAATTATGTACGACCACAAAATTCATTATTGCTTCACGCTGTCCGAGGAACAGATGAAGTATCTCCGCAGCAAGAAGTACAAGATTGACCGCATGGAATGCTTCATGTCTCTTGTAGAACTTGCTGAACACGAAACGAAACTGGTACAGATAAGCAAGGTTCAACAGGTTGAAATCTTGCCCGGCCAAGTGATGGTTGACAATACCCGACTTGCTAAACTCTGGGATAAAGACCGCAAGACGGTTCCAAAACTTATAGAGGCGATGGAGACTCTGGGTATTTCCTCTTCACAGAAAGTGGGAGATAACCGCATCCATACGCTTCATGCTTTTTCGGGCTGGTATGTGGATGGCATGTTTGTCAAGAATCCCTTCGCAACAAGAAGGAATGCCGATGGCACTGCAATCGTCACCGCGGAAGTTCCACCTGCCAAGGTCATCACTATCGAGGTGCCAGATGACAGAAACAAAGGTGCGGAAGATTCTGACTTTGATAGCGACAATTCCCAAGGAGGAAACGCGGGTGTGATTCCGTCTGCCGATAGCAGGGTTCCCCATCCATCACCACCATCTAATGATAGTAACAATGTGGGTAAATCTGTGACGGATGAAAGAACATCCGATTCTTCTCAGAACAACATTCCCCATCAGTCTGCTGACATCCCTTCTTCGCATGTAGAAGCCGATGGCAGTCAGAATGAAGGGAAAAGAAATGACGAACCATCAGCACAGCAAGAAGGACTGCCACCACAGCCTAATGGCATCCCATCTAATGACAATGGAGGTTATTCTCAGAAGTCTAATGGCTATCACAACCCTAATGGTTTCCATAGCAACGAGTGACAGCCCTGAAGGACTTCGGTCTGCGACTAGCACCGCCCAACCATCCCAAGGGAAGTTTGCCGATGCAGGATGCCTTACAAGCAGCAAAGCACCTCTAAGCCCTGACGGGAACTTTGTAGTTAAAAGACCCGATATTTTAGAGGGACTTTTCGAGAAATCCTTTTGTAGTACAAAACAGGTGTCCCTGTTGTTGCACTCCTAAAAGTTTCTCGGGCTACTCGCAGGCTCGCAGACCTTGTCCTTCTTTCTAACAGTTTTATATTCATCCCTTTCATTAAAAGATATTGACAATGAAGAAAAAGAAGATAACCAAGAAACCGCTGACCAGAGTACATGCCTTCAGATGTACGGATGAAGTCTGGTCGCAACTAAAGGCGCTTGCCAAGGAATGTGGCATAAGCCTGAACCGCTATCTCACGGAGACAGGCTTGAAGCATCACCCTCGCCAGCGACTCACCAAGGAGGAGGTCGATGCCCTTAACTCCCTTGTCTATGCCAGGACCGACCTAAAAAAAATCACCAGCGTCCTCTCCAAGAAAACGGAAGAGGAAAAGTTGAAACTCTTCAGGACGGAGAGGTTCATGACATGGTGGATAAAGTCTGTTGCGGAACTCATCCAACATTGGTATAGCATCGAAGAGAATATTTCATCACCTGTGCTGACAAAAGAAAGGAGCGAACTATGATTATGCTTGCAAAAGTCGTACCCTACGGCGGCAATGCCGTTAGGTACGCATTAGAGAAGGAGAAGGCAAAAGTGATCAAGGTAAACCACATGCCTGAAGGTATTGACCCGACAGCAATCTGGTATATGATGAAGCATCACTGCCAGCTCCATCAGCAGGACAGAACCGTAGGGAGAAGTCTGGAACGTCTCATGGTGCAGTTTGTAATCTCCCCCTCCAAGGAAGAGGCTACCAACTTCACCATGAAGGACTGGGCGAACCTTCAGGATGAAAGTCTGGAAACTCTTGATTCTGTCGGACTCATCCCCACGGACATGAAGAAGGAAGTGAAGACCAATTTCCGCAACTCAATGAATGTGGGTGGACTTCACTCAGATTCCAAGTCGGGAACACTTCACCTTCACATGGACTGTTGCCGTGTTGACCTTGACGGAAACACCAACGATGTTCATGATATTCACAAGCGGGCAATGATGGCTGCGGAAATTATCAACATGCGGCATGGGTGGAAGCAGCCGAAGGAGATACGTGACATGCGAAGAGAAGAGATTGTGGACTTTTGCGAATACACCCTTCAGAAGATGCAGGAGTTTGACATTTACTTCTACTTCAAGATGCTTCGTATGAAGGGCTATGAGGTCACACCTCGTTACGACAAGGACAAGAAACTTGTCGGCTACACCATCGGCAAGAATGCCTCTGTATTCAAGGCTTCAGAAATCGGTCGCAAATTCATGGCATCACAGCTTGAAGCCACATGGAAGAAACTCCATCCGAAGCCTGTTCAGGTTAAGGTGAAACCATCTACACCGACTGTTACTCCAAACAGCCGTCCTGTTCGTCCAACTGCTCAGACAACGACATCTACCCAGCCCAAGGTACAGCCAAGAGTCCAGGCAAAACCTGTGCCATCCTTCACCATATTCAACATCGATACACCTATTGGCAGCAAGGCTGTTGAGATTCCCAATTCGGTCAAGGATATATTTCTCAATGAGGCTCAGGTTCCAGAAAACAATGATACCGCCACAGTAGAGATTGTTGCCCATACTGCAATGCTTCTCTTTGCTGGCTACATTGACGCAGCCACATCCATGTCCGAATCTTGCGGAGGTGGTGGCGGTTCTGCTCCTGAATCAGGATGGGGAAAAGACAAGGACGAGGACGAAAGAGCCCATGCCCGTCGATGTCTGAAGATGGCTCACTCCATGTGCAAACCTAAGCCACGCCAACGTAGTTTCCACCGTTAAACCAATAAATCTTTACATTATGGCTATCAAGAAAAGTAAGAATAACGAATCAATAACCGACTTCGACAATATGATGAACGAGGTCGAAGAGGAACTAGAGGTTCAGCAAGCCGAACAGAATATAGCCGACCGTGTTCCTGAACTCAAACAGTTGAGTACCGACATTGACAAGGCAACGACTGCCGTCATCAATGCCAGGCTATCCTTGGAATCTTCAATCCGCCAAACTCAGCGTGAAGAAGGAGTGCTCGGTGCTGCCGTGAATACCATCAGTGGCAAGGTTGACACCATCAATAAGCACATAGACCATGTTATGGAAGATGCGCCCACAAAGTTGAAGGTGACGGTGAATGTGTCTGATGATGACTGGGAGAAGATGCAGGGACACCATACCCAATGGCTGGGAGAGGAGAAACAGATGCTTGCCGACCAATACAAACAGCAGGAAGTACTATGGCAGAAACATAGCCAACGACTTACGGAGATTGTGAGGAACAACGAAGGTGTCTGGCTATCAGCAAAACTATTCTACATCGTCGGCTCCCTCTCCCTCCTGTCAATCATTACGATTGTGTTGGAGATTGCCTTCTATGTGTATTTTCATTGGATTCAATAAGACCTGTCGCGACCGGGCGAACGGGAAGGACACATCATAGAAACAACGTGTGGGAGATGTGATGATTGTTTTCATGTTCATTCTTCGAGTTTCGCTTTCATTTTCTCCAGCATCAGAATGAATCTATCGAACCCTGCTTCGGCGGCACGTAGAAGGAGCCCGTCTCGGACAATCCGGCCATCGGGCGTGAGGGTAACATTGAATGGAATAGCGTTGAAGCCGAATAATTCTTGGAGCTGATGGAAACGGTTGTCATCAATGGCTACGTTTTCCTCTCCCTCCAGATTCTCTTGGACAAATGCGAGGTAATCCTCGCGATTGGGATTGCGCTCATTGGCCAGAAACACAAATTTGACATCCGAACGTTCCTGCAGACGATGCCGGAATTCCTTTGTCGCCCTAATCTCAGCCTTACAGGGTGCACACCACATTGCCCAGAAATCCAAAACAATATAGCGACCAGGGTATAGGGCAAGGATGTCTTTCACAAAGTGTGCGGCATCGCCTTCTGGCAAGGGAAGTGTGGAATCCATATTGGCCTGCTCATCAAAAATCTGTTGTGCCTTTCTTTGAAGAGTCGGATGTGTGAGGAATGATCGCGTCGAACGGAAATTTTCTTCTGCCGTATCTGTTTCCAACCATTCGCCAATAGCCTCGTTGATGCAATGGAGCTGCAACAACTGTATTGGCAACCCGTCGTTCTCCAAAGCAAACAACCTCCGTCCTGTGTCGCGAAGCAATGACAGCTGCTCCGTTACCTCATCCCTGCTGTTTCCCCATGCCATCCCACGTTTGACAAACAAGGGATAGCGGAAAGGTGCAGAAAACTCGAGAGCGTTCAAATACCATTGAAAGAATTTGGTGGCGAGCATGAGCGAATCATTATTAGGCAAGCGACTCAGCAGAGGATACATCTCGGGGAGACTGAGCCGTTCCATCATGGCATTGCCTGCGGTATACGGAGCCGCAGGGTCATCTTGCGCCATCTTGTCCTGTATCTGGCTGAAATAGCTGAGATAGGCGGTTCCGAAGACTGCTGCCATGTCGCATTCTGCCAACCGACGTTCGAAAGAGGTGAAGTGGTGCGCATCTGCTATTGCGCCGATTTTACGTTGCCAAGTAGTATATAAAGAGTCGGCAAAATGGTTGTAGGCTTCGATGTCACCTTCAAAGAAACGACAGTGTTTTTGCAGGCTAAGATAGTCGTTTCTGACTTTTAGCAGTCGTGCGACTTCTGCGGAGTGTCCGCCTCTGTATCTGCAATCTGGTACATCGCCGTCATGGAAACATATCGTGATGTCCAACGTGTCACCTGGACAGAGGTAGAAAGGCACTTGTTGTTTGCTGATATGTATTTCGCTCGTGTAAAACCAGTTGAGGATTGGATGATGCAACAACAGCCGCTTCTCAAACGTCCCATCTTCCCGTATCTCTGCAGTCGCTGTCTTCAACTCTCCCGTGAAGATGTCCGTCACCTGTACCGTCAGATTCTGAAAGCCCATCGCCGGTGAATAGTCAACAATCCGTCCTCGGACAACTGCCGAATCTGTGCAGAAGAACGGCTCTTGCGCCTGCGCCGCCACAGCGGCGAGGGCGAGCAAGATGGTGATGATGATTTTCTTGTTCATATTCGCTTCGTTTTATTTGTTATCAGGAAATATCTCTTCGAGTTTCTCTTTCAGTTCTTCTACGCTGTTAGGCACGGCAATGATTGTGCCGTCGCAGTCGATGAGGAATAGGGCACTGTTTTGAGTGCCGTGCTTACGGAACACGCCGAACTCGTCGTCAAGGTCAACGAGGCAGGGCCAGGGGAAAGCATGATGCTCGACGGACTTACGCATGGCATCGGTGGACTTGAATTCGTGGGCGAGGCTGAACGCGTTCAGGCCACGATGGCGGTACTCGTTGTAGATGGGGATGATGTCGCAAGCGTCGCGGATGCAGGGCGAACACCACGAGGCCCAGCAGATGACGAGCGTCAACTTGTCCTTGTAGTATTCAGAGGCGCGGACTTGCTGCCCGTCTATCGTACGCACATCGTAGTCATTGTACTTTCGCCCGCAAATCTGATAACCCACAGCCTCTTGCTCGGCAATGCGCTGATGCACGGGGTGCTTAGGATGGAGCGTGATGTATTGGCGATAGTAGATGTCAAGCATTGGGGCAAGTCCTGTGTCATTGAAATGAAAGCCATTGAGCCGTCCATCGAGTTCAAGCAGAAAACCGAGCATCGGATGGGTCTTATAATAGTCGAGTGTCCATTGATGATATTCGTTTTCTAGTTCCGCCATCGCCGCATCATCGTTCTCGTCCAATTTCTCATAGGCTGGCATGAACTTCGCTTCAGCCTCTTGTTCCATAGCGTGCCATGCTTGGTATTCCTTGCCTGTTGATTGGATGTCGAACTTATCTCCATCAAGCCGAATGGTGATAGTAGCACCATCCTCGACAAAGAATGCCTCACTTCGACTTGTCATCCCTTTCTCCATCACCTCGCCGAAGTCCACAATGTGCCATCGCTCAATCTGCGCATCCTCCACATCACACTCGAAGTGTCCATCCTTCACCACTGGTCGCAGCTTGCTGTCCTTCGGGTCTTCCCCATCCCGATAGATGACTAGTTCCACAGGTGTGGTTCCCTCTGCTACAGAACCGATGACATGACTTTTCACTTGCGCCTTTGATGTAAGAGCGGCGAGGACGAGCAGGATGGTGATGATGGTTTGCTTGTTCATGTTTATTTCCTTTTATTGGTTGTCTGGGAAAATCTCTTCTAGTTTCGCTTTCAGTTCTTTGCCTTCAATGTCCGTAGCGATAATCGTGCCATCGGGAGCAATGAGAATGACGGTAGGGATGCCTGACACACCGTAAAGGTCAAGCGCATCTTCTTTGTTGGCAAGACAGAGCAGAGCCATCCATGGGAGTTGATGCTTGTCGAGGGCCTTTAGCCATGAGTTACGGTCTTTGTCGCAAGACACGCCGATGAAGCAAAGCCCACGGTCTTTATAGGCAGCATAGATTTGCTTCATGAATGGGAAGGAAGCGATGCAGGGGCCGCACCATGAAGCCCAGAAGTCAATCAAGACATACTGGCCATGTCTTGCGTATTCTGAAAGGCGGTGCTTGGTACCGTCTGATGCCTCGGCCTCGAAGTCGATAAAGGGTTTGCCAATGATATTCGACTGCTGAAGTCTGCCCCAATATGATTTCCAAGGACGCTCCATTGCGGGATGATGGGCATAGGGTACATCCTCGCAGACAAACTCTCGCAATTCATCGAACAATATCTTGTCGTAATCAGTATAGAGATACCAGGCAGGAATGATGTTGTCTTTGTTCTCTCTGATGTTCTTTCTAACAAGCGCAGCCCTATCGCCCATAAAGTCTTCATACTTCTCAAAGTTTTCACTGTCCTTTGATGTGGCTTCGGGCAGTCCGTTTCCCCTCATCGTAATGATTCTGTCCTTCTCTTCGTCGCTTAGACTTTCCCACCACGGTTCCATCACGTTGTCAATATCCCGTTCGCGCATCTGGCAGCGGATGAAGCGCTGTTGCAGGTCGCTGCCCTTTACCTCGCCCGTAACGAGGTTGATTTCGGTAGGCACATCGTCTACGATGAAACGGAGGTCATTACCTTCATAGTCACCTATCTGGAAGAACGTATTGCGTGGCAGGCGGCCAGTGACCGTGAACCTTCCATCTTGGATGGGGAACTTCACGCTTTGCCCATGCGGAGCACATGGGAATGTAGCCACACTGTCGTTATTGCTGGTCGTCGTGCCGGTGATGACGAAATCGATGCTGTCCTCCACAACAGGAGTGAATGTCTGTGCTTGCCCCACCATTGTGACGAGGGCAAGCAGGATGGTGATGATGGTTTTCTTGTTCACGTTCATTTCGTTTTTATTTGAGTTTCTTTTTTAGCCGCTCCAGTTCGTAGTCGAAGTTGTCATATCCATCTATGCGGAGGTCATCGCGGACGCGGCGGCCGTTGGGAGTGATGGTCTCGTAGTGTGGAATGCCATTGAAGCGAAACAACTCTTGCAGGCGGGTGAAGTCGGCATTGGTTACACAGACGGTCTCTTCGTCGGCCAGCCACTCAGCAACGTATTTCTTGTAAGCATCGCTACCCTCGGTCGTCCTTTCTCCAGCAATAAAGACAAGTTTCACATCTTCTCTTTTCGCAATCTCGGCACGAAGTTCCTTGCTTTCCTGAATAGCGTAGCGGCATGGACCGCAGCCCATACCCCAGAAGTCGATAAGGAGGACACGGCCAGGGTATTTGGCCGAGAGTGAGCGGATGAGGTCAGCCATCGGCGCGTCAGGAATAGGCGTTGCCAATTCCGTCTGTGCCATCAATCGAGAGTAGAATTCATCGGCCCTGGCTTTGACGTGGGGATGCGTAAATGTGTTGCTGAACATCGTATATTTCTGCTCTTTATCTGTCTGCCATTTGCGGGACTCCGTCAACATCTGCTGGTACAAACAAAGCTGCGCTATCAGTGTGTTGGCCTTGCTGCCGAGCATTTCACGCAAAACCGCATAGTAATTATCCATCCGCTGTTGACCTGCGGTGCTGAATAAGGCTCGCGTGGCAGGTTGGGCATACTGGATGCGGTTGAGCAGATATGGGAAGTCACTGCTGACGAAGAGCAGGGGATTGTCGAAGTCAATACGGTACAGATGATAGTAGTTCTTCGCGTCAGCGAGGTTTTGCCACTCTGCACTCTCGTGCTGATTCTGTTTCATCAGTGCATATCTGCGATTCTCGGCGTATGACATGTAATAATACGCAAAACGCGTCTGTATGTAGGCCAGAGCCAGTTGCATTTCCATCGGCGTGTAGTGCTCGCGGCGACTCACGGTCTGCAAACGGTACATCACGTTCTGCCACATATTGTCGGCGAGGACGTTTCCTTCGTCAAAAGAGCCTTCGAAGAGCATCAAAGGGAAAAGGACGTCGGTAATCTCGTCACGTGTGCGGAGCCAGCGGGCAGCGTCGCTGCTGCTGCCGTTGTTATAGACACAGACGTACCTGTCTCCAGCATCTTTGCGCACGGTGATGTCGATGGTCTCACCGGGGCGGGCGAAGAATGGTATTTCACCGAAGCCCACCTTCGACTCCAATGTGTAGAACCGCTGACAGATGGGGTAACCGGCCTGGAACTTCTTATAGAATGTTCCGTCGGGCGCGATGTCGAGTACCAGCGTTGCATCGTCTTTCTCAAAAACATTCTGGAAAAAGCATTCCAACGACGTGAAACCGAACTGCTCGGCGTCGTAGCCCTCGATGCGGCCCTTCACGGTGATGGTGTCGGTCTTGAACCAGTCCTCGGGCACCGTCCACGGGTTAGCATCGGCGAGTTCCTGCATCGTTGGATATTTTATTGTGTATTTCTTATCGTGGATGCCTAACAGTTTGAATGCTCTGGTTCCGTCGCCCTCGATGAAGTCGAACACCTGCGTACGCTTCGGCAAAGGCTCGAAATGCATGGTAAACTCGGTGATGCCACTCTCTGGCGACTGTACCCATGTGTTGAGTTTCAGTCCCTCGGCAGAATGTAGCGGGTAACGGTTGCCGTCTTCGTCCATGAGATAGGACGATGAGACGAATTGGAAACTCTGTCCCTTGGGGTACTCCATTGTGAAGTGTACGGTTGTCGCAGTGTCTCTGAAGGTAACTACACGGGCTTTCAGTTCGCCGTTACTCATATTCACGCAGGCCATCGCCTCTGGGTTCTTGATGGTCTTAAATGTCTTTGCCTGTCCTGTCATTGCGACGACGGCGAGGAGGATGGTGATGATGGTTTGCTTGTTCACGTTTATTTCAATTTATTTGTTGTCGGGGAAAATCTCTTCGAGTTTCGCTTTCAGTTCGTCCATGCTTAGACCACGGACGAGAATGGTGCCGTCGGGGGCGAAGAGGATAGTTTCTGGGATGGTAACGAAACCGTATGCCTTTGCAGCTTTGTCTTGGGTGTTGAGCAGTTGCGGGTAGGACAACTGATATTTGTCAATGGCTTGGCGTGACTTCTCAGCGTCTTCATTGACAGGAATGCCGAGCACGGTCAGACCGTGACTTGCGTATTGCTGGTGAATTTGTTTCAAGACGGGGAGCTCTGTTATGCACGGTGGGCAGGTCGTGCCCCAAAAGTTCATGACAACGTAATTGCCACGACCTACATAATCGGACAGTTTGAACGTCTTACCGTCAACGTCTGCTTCTATGTCCACGAACTTACATCCTACGCTTGTCGAGGATGCCGCTTCCTGCAAGGGCTTGCAGTTCTTGGAATAATCGTCAAACAGTTTGGGATTCTTCTTTAGCCAAGGAACCATTCTTTCTGCCAAAGAAAGCCATTCTGTTGGCTGTATATAATTGATGGCACCTTCACGCAGGAGATAATAGCCTAACACGTCAGAGTGGTGACGGGTGATGATGTCTTTCGCCACATCCGATATTTGCTGGGATGCCTCGGCATCTAATTTGACAGTAAATTTAGTCTGCCCGCTTCGTAACTTACGCATCATCAACTCTCTGTTTGCTTGTTGTACTGCACTCTGGAATTTTGTGTAGTCTTCGCAAAGAGGCGTACCACTAAGCAGTGGATGAATAGAAGAAACGTTCTCAATGCGTGTAGTTCCACCGCCTAAAAATACAGGATAGATAGGAGGTCTCGAACCACCGCAAAGATAGCAAACGGCGTAATCCGGGATGGTCCCCTCAATTGGTTCTATCTTGCCATTTACGACATGGATAGAATCAATGAGCACGTTATTAAAATTGTCTCTGACCTCCATTCTGTCAGAGATTTCAGTATTACCGATGTATCCTTCCAATCGGTAGTGTACTTGTGCCTGTCCCGTCATTTCGACGAGGGCGAGGAGGACGGTGATGATGCTTTTCTTGTTCATATTCATTTCGTTTTTCATCTAAATCACATTTTCGGCCTCAAGAAATGCCTTTAATCGATGGTAATGTTCAAGTTTGAAATCCCATTCTTTGGCGTCGTCACCTTCCATTGAAGTCTTCTTCATACAATCAGCAACGAACTCTGGGCTTAGCGGTTGGCTCGGCTCGTTGACATCCGTGAACTGAAGACTGATGCTGTCGCCGACATTCATTCTTCCTCCGTTCCAAGAGAGGCTTTTGCCTTCAGGCATCGTCATTGCAGCTATTCCCCAGGTAACCTCGTCATTACGTGATATTGTCAGCGCAGCGGTTGCAACCCCGTTTGGAATTGCCACCTTAATAATGTCATTTTTTCCCGTAATACGGCTTTTTACAATGATTCCTTTCATATCAAACCCTTGTGTTTTAGTTCCAATTGGAGTTTGTCATATTTCTCTTTTAAGCGTTCCAGACTCTCTTTTGTTGTTTTTAATGGAACTGATACTTTTTCCTTGTCGACATCGACCACGCGGATATGGATCTCATCATTATGATGTATTTTCTCATCAAGCCAGACATATCTGTTGAAGTCGTCAAATCCTGCGATTACGACGCTGTTGGGGTTAACTGCCCCAACGCCGTATATAAAATCTGCAATCACATGATTATCCGCAGTAACGATCATCTGCGCGGCATCGTTTATTCTTATCTCAAATGCTAACATACATATTAATTGTTTTTATTGTATATACGATTTTTACACGGAAATATCCCGTTCGGGGCATTCACGCCATGCTGTAACCATCTCCGAGAGTCATTCCGAGCCACAAAGTTACAAAAAGGCACAAAAATAGACCCTTGGCTAAATCTAAAAAAGGAATGCCAAGGGCGAATGTCTCAACTTAGGTTGAGAGTTTCTATCTGTTATAGACTATTACCTGTCGCCAAATGTAATATCACGCCGTATTTTGCTGACAGTATTTGGATGGACGTTCAAGAACGAGGCGATGTCTTGTAAGTCAAGAAACTCCATGATACCAGAACAGCGTTGCAGCAACATCTCGTAGCGTTCACGGGGCGTAGTACAATGGAGGTCAAGATAGCGTGAGCGGAATTGGCTGAGGATGTGCTCGCCAATCATGGCTCGTAGTTTCATCGTTTCCATGTTTTGATTGAAGAATAATTTCAGTTGCTGGCCCGTAACCCTCAGTACGCGACTGGGTATCATAGCCTCAATCGTGACCTGTGACGGACGGCCATAGAGAAATGTGGGGTAGTCGCACACGAACTCACCCTCAAACGAGAACCACGTGGTATGTGCCTTGTCATCGCTCAAGCCATATTTTACATATTTGAAACATCCTTCAGTGACAAAAGCGAACCACCGTGCTGGATCACCCTCACGCTCCAGTTGGTCACCCTTGCGGTAAGCGATTTCCTCACCCTCCCGTTCGCAGAACTCCCGCAGTATCTGCAAGTCCAATCGATTATTGTTGAATTTCTGTTCCATTGTCGTCGAATTTGTTGGCAAAGGTAATGAATTTCACCAAGAAATCGTTTCTTTTTGTTATAAGTAGGGCTTACTTTAGGCAAAATTTGCTTAAATTACGCGCGAAACAATGATTTTATGCCATCTTCTCAATTAAAAGTTGTTATGCGCAATTCGCATAACAACTTTTTTCTGAATTTTGTGCAGTCCCTGCTGGCGAGCCTGTCCAAAACTGCATGATATGTTATTTTGTTCGTAACTCCTTTGCTGAGTTGATTGCAAAAGCTATTCAATTTTATTGAGAATCTATCCACTTGTCTCGTTAAATAAGCAAAAACGATGCAAAACTCTTTTATTTTGGCAGGTTAAACTACTATTTTCGCTAAAAATACATAAAAACAGATATGAAGCGTGGCTTTTTCTTCCATATTTGAAGTTAATTTACTATCTTTGCAAATTAAATATAGCTCTTAAGAGAATTTCTTCTCAATTGAAAACATATTATGGCTTCGTTGCATATAAAAAGTTTTGGTCCAATAGTGGACTCAACTAGAATTGAGTTGACACCCTTAATGGTTCTTATAGGGCGTCAGAGTGCCGGTAAGAGTACTTTTATGAAGGTACTCTGCTTCTGCCGTTGGATAGAGAAGAAGATCATGGTCTCTACCGATGACATGGTCAACCAGTACACCCACTACAATCGTTTTGTCAAGGAACTCAAGCAGTTCCATCGCCTCAATGACGAGTTCTTCACAGATGATACTCACCTCATGTACGATGGCGATAACATAACCATCAAATACCATGGTGTGAATGGCAATGCCCAAATTCTCCGCAAGAAGTCATTTGCAGAGAAGAGGTTCAATACTAAGTTGTGCTACATTCCTGCCGAAAGAAACCTTATTTCGGCAATCCAGAATGTTGATAAAACCTACAAAGCCACTGAACGCGATGTCTTGTTCAACTTCATCTACGAATGGGATGAGGCAAAGATTCCTTACACCAGCGAGCATCCTTTCAAGTTGGCTGCAACCGGAGGATTCAGTTATGTGAATAAATCAGGTGCAGATGTGTTAGTTCGCGAAGATGGCTCTGAGACTCCTGCCTTTTATGCATCGAGCGGCATGCAGAGCGTGATGCCTATGGATGTAATGGCTAACTATATTACAGAGCGCGTAGGAAATAATGCTTCACTGTCAATGCATGAGCGCAATGAGATTAGCAAGACTGATAATGGTCATTCGTACAGAAGGCTTGAATATCAGTCGGCTCAGTTGTTTATCGAGGAGCCAGAACAGAATCTGTATCCCGAGTCACAAAAACTGGTGGTCTTGAGTTTGGTACGTTCATTGAAGCAAGCTTTGGAGAACGGTTCGGAGCAGAGTATGGCTATTGTGACCACTCACAGCCCGTATGTAATGTCTGTGGTGAATGTATTGCTGGCCGCTTCTATTGCAGAAGAAAAAGGACTAAAGCAGACTGTTGTTGCGGATGACTGCATTCTTTCTTCAAAGAGCATCTCTGGATTCTATATCGATGAGAATGGAATCTTCCAAAACATCATGGACAGCGAAATACCCATGCTCAGTGGCAATGATTTGGATGGTGTGTCGGAATGGGTGGATGAGAGCATTAGTAAGTTGAACGAAATACTGTTTGCATAGGGGCATGAAGGAGGATAAGAAAACATACGGTTCGACTCATGAGTGTCTGACATCAGAAGGATACGCTCCCGAACAAACCTTGCAGGTTCGTGCAAAAATCAGCGTGAGCGAGAATGGCAAACGCTATCTGTTGGCAACAGGCGGAAAGGAAGAATCGGTAGTATATGCTGTAGATGGCAACATCGTGACTGAAGGCCAACGTTGCGACAAGTTAGTACTTGTCAAGCGATCTGCAAAAGAAGTTATGCCCGAGCAATGGACGGAGTCCTTTGTAGAACTGAAGGGTGTGGATACAAATCATGCCATCAATCAGTTGCGACAGACCTTGAAGAAGGCGATTTTCAAACATCCATCGAATGATGATGTCCGTGCCCGCATTGTAGCGCAATCTTTTCCTTCCAACAAGTCTAATCCTGCGATGGAGAAGGCAAAGCAAGAGTTTCGCAAAGATTACAATTGTGATCTCCGTGGCATGAAAACCGGTCAGGAGGATAAACTATAAAATCGCGCTATGCTTGATCAATCTTTTTCCGCAAAGAACTTTGAAACAATCTTCACCCTTCTGAATAGACAGGGAAAGGTGGAGATTGATGCCATGTCGGAGGATTATCGAGCAATTGTAGGAGAGATACACACTGTTAACGAAGAAATAAAGCTTCTTTGCAGAAAGAAAAAGGCATTGCGTACAGAAGACGAGGTGTCGCGTCTTTCAGAGCTGCAAGAATCACTATCCTCACTTAGGTACAAGAAATCAGAAACTCTTATCGCTCATATGGAGGCTCTGGCAGTTGAAGTGAATAGCAGATTATTCGCTTTTAACATTAGCACAAGTGTTTTTGATGGTAAAGAAGAATTCATGCTGGACGATTCGCTGGCTGCATCGTATGCAATGAAGCAACTTCAGCATAATATCAAGCGAACTTTTAAGATTGAAATGACAGGTCGTCATCAGATATTGAGTGGCATCAAAAGATTACTCAATGTGAAGATGCCCATCTATATCATTCGAACAGATATATCCGGTTTCTTCGAGTCTATTCCACAAGAGCGATTATTGAAGAAAGTGCTGGATAACAGCCTACTAAGCTATAAATCAAAAGCGTTCATCAAGGGAATCATTGATGAGTATGAGAGAATTAAGGACACAACGCTAGTTGCACCCAGGGTTGGTGTGCCAAGGGGCATCGGAATTAGTTCTATTCTCAGCGAGATATACATGAAGGATATTGATAACAGGCTAAGAAGCAGACGTGAGGTCATATACTATACAAGGTATGTAGATGATATATTTATGATTATGACCTCTCTCGAGGACTATAAAACCATTGATGATTATTATGCAGCTTTGGAAGTGATGTTCTCAGAATACGGATTGTCCCTGAAACCGAAGACTGACGCAAAATGTCAATTAGTGAAATATTCGCCCAAAGAGATGTTTACACCAGTTTCGTTTGATTATCTCGGTTACAAGCTAAATATGAGTGTTGTCAATAAGATACTAATAACATCATATACTTTATCGGATAAGAAAAAGACCAAAATAGACGAACGCATAAACAATGCATTCGCTCATTTTGAAAATCTCAGTAAAGTAGATATTAAAGCTGCCAAAAAGGATTTGATTGACTCTTTGAATTTCATTACGGGAAACTTCAGATTATCAAATGCCAAACATTGTGCCAAGGTGGGATTGTACTACAATAACGATTTGCTTGACGAGATTTCGGAACTTGATTCATACACTTCAACTCTACATGCCCATCCGATAAATCCACATGCAGGTTCTTTTAGAACTGTAGTAGAAAGGCAGGCATACATAGATGCCTTGAAAGCAAAAATTGATAAGATCGATTTCAAAGCCCGTTGGGAGAATAAAACAATGTACGATTTCTCGATAGCGAGAATATCAGAAATATCCATTTGGTTATGAGAAGAAAAAAAATAAGACTCAGATATAAGAAGGAGCGCGTCCTGTTAAGTGATGTGCTCCCTTATGAGTTGCCTTTCATTTTCACCAATAGATATTTCTATCGGTTTCTGGTAAGGAATGAAGTATGTGTAAAAGAAGGTGCAATTCATTGGAGAACAAATATAGATCAGGGAGCGCTTGAATTGCTGGCCATTCTACTGGGTGAGAATGCTAAGATTTTGAGTAACTATGGCTTATATCGGGTAGGTGATAAGCATGAAAAGAAGTTAGAGACTATACCATTTACCTATAGCATTCTCCACAAACCGACAAAGAGTAGAGAGCTATCTATCATTCATCCCAAGAACCAAATAATGGTAGCTGATTTCTATGAGCGAAACAAGAGCCTGATGCTTTATTATTGTGGACTAGATAAGTTCTCGTTAAGGCATCCAAGCAAGGTGGCATGCTTCTTCTACTATCGCGACAAGTTGCACAATACCTTGATAGGACGTAAAACAGATCCTCTGGAATTGTATTTCAACGAGTATGAGAATCTGAGAACATATTTCAGTTATAAGAGATACAACAATATCTATAAGTTTTATGAGGATTATAGATATCAACGTGCCGAAAAGAAATTTACGAAACTTCAGAAGTTTGATATTCAGAGTTGTTTTGATAGCATATACACTCATTCCATAGCATGGGCGTGTGGAGGAGGCAAAGACATCTATAAGGCAAGCTTTGCCAGTGGTGACAACACATTCGGAGCTCACTGGGATGGCTTGATGCAGAAGATGAACTACAACGAAACAAATGGTATTGTTATAGGCCCTGAATTCTCACGTATATTTGCTGAGGTAATATTGCAGCATATAGATAGTGAAGTCGCTCGTGATCTGGCAAAGGAAGGATTTCATTGGGAGAGCAACTATGTGTGTTATCGATATGTGGACGATTATTTCTTTTTCTTCAATGATGATAAGTGCAAGGAAAAGGCAATGGAACTCTTCGAGAAATATCTTAAAGAGTTCAAACTTACCATAAGTAACGAAAAGACAAAACTTTTTGAACGACCTTTCATCACAGATATTACCAGGGCGAAGATTCGTATTGACCAACTGATAGAAGAAAGCTTACTGTATCATAAAGTTGAACTTGTAGAGCCTATTGAAGAAATAGCAGACCAAGATGTGGCTGACCAAGATGAGGTTCAAGAAGAGGATGTTGATAAGGAAAGAATAGCATTAGAGTTAGAGGATAAGAGTTACATGCATTTTAACGCACGTTCTTTTAACCAACAGTTCAAGGCCATACTAAAGGAGTGTAATGTTGATTCGAAGGATGTAGTAAATTATACTTTGGCACGTATCTGTTCAAGGATAGAGTCAAGTATCAAGAAGTTTGATAAGACATTCAAGCTCCTATCTCGTGCAATTGTCAATCCGTCACTATCTGACATTCAAACAGAAATTAAGAAGGTGAAAAGTCGTAAGGAGAATATGATGACCACTTTCCTGGAGGAACTATTGGATTCTGTGTTCTTCCTATACTCATCGAATAAGAGGGTTAATACGACTCTGAAGGTTATCAATATTCTGAATGATGTCGTGATTCATCTTGACAATGATTATAAAGTGAAGGAGGATACCATCAAAAAGTATAACGATGGAATACGCAATATCGTTTTTAAGAAGATTCAAGATGAGATCTCTTTAGTATTTAAGACGTCAGAGTTCAGTTCTAAAACTCAGTTGGAGACGCTTTACTTCTTAATCTTGTTAAAACAGTTGAGAAGTAAGTATCATATTCCTGCTGAGGAGCTTAAGAAATACCTTGATGCTGTTGACTCTCCAGAAAAGTTTAATGCACTATCTGCCATAATACTACTATACTATTATGGCAACGAATCCCAATATGCGACCCTCAAAAGGCAATTGGTAGAATGTCTGAAAGACAAGTTCAAATCTGTTACTGCTAATCATGTGCACAAGTCAGCAGAGTATACAATACTGCTTTTAGACTTGATCTGTTGCCCATATCTTGACTACGAGGACAAAAGGAAAATCGCATCACAAATGGGTATAGACAGAAACCGACTTACCAGCATACTGAAATATCTAAAGAAGCAAGAATATATGTTTACGAAATGGACAAAAGTTGATATAACAAAAGAATTGAGTGCGAAGATATCACAGGAAGTATACTCCTAAGGAGAAGATAACACTCATAAAGGTGCCGAGCACAGCCGTCAGCAAACTCACACACATAGCGACGCACAGTGATCACGGATCACATACAAGGGACTTCGGCGGTTGGGTCCCTTATTTTTACTCTTTTACACGCCAAAGTTGTTTCGCGTTCAGCCAAAAATAGTTAAAAACGTTAAATTTTCATCTTTTTCATCCCTTATAAATCCACGTCATCACTTTTCTACCGTTTTAATCAAAACAAATTGGTACACAATAAGTTGCAAATACTACAACTGCAGCGGCCTGACTTCCATCACCATCCCCAACAGCGTGACGAGCATAGGCGAACAGGCTTTCTATGGCTGTAGCGGCCTGACTTCCATCACCATCCCCAACAGCGTGACGAGCATCGGCAATCAGGCCTTCTCAGGCTGTAGTGGACTGACAGCCATCACCATTCCCAACAGCGTGACGAGCATCGGCAATCAGGCCTTCTCAGACTGTAGTGGACTGACCTCCATCAACATCCCCAACAGCGTGACGAGCATCGGCGGTTCTGCTTTCTATCGCTGCACCAACCTGACCTCCATCACCATCCCCAATAGCGTGACGAGCATAGATGAGTTTGCTTTTTCTTACTGCGAAAACATCAAAAACGTGTATTGTTATACACAAAAAGTTCCATTAACATCTTATATAGATAATTTATTTGGCGACAACATTGGCGATGCCACCCTCCATGTGCCAGCAGCCTCCATTGAAGCCTACAAAAGGACTGAACCTTGGAACTGTTTTGGAAAGATTGTGGCTTTGGAGGACGATACACCAGGAGAACCTGAAATACCCCAGTGCGAGACTCCAACCATCGCTTACGAAAATGGAAAACTGGTCTTCACGTCTGCCACCGAAGGGGCGGAGTTCATCAGCGACATCACCGATGAGGACATCAAGAAACACTATGACAGCAAAGTGGAGTTGAAGGCGGCTTATCAGATTAGCGTGTATGCCATGGCCACTGGCCACACGAACTCGGAGACTGCCACCGCCACCCTCTGCTGGATAGACACCGACCCAAAGACGGAGGACATCATCAAGATAGCCGAAGTGGCGGCTTATCCCGTGCTGATACAGAGCCAAAACGGTCAAATCACCGTGAAGGGAGCAGCAGACAACACGCCTGTGGCTGTCTATACCACAGGGGGTGCCGAAGTGGGCAATGCCATCTCTTCCCACGGCACAGCCACCATCAGCGCCAACCTGCCAAGCGGCACAACCGCCATCGTGAAGATAGGCTCGCGCAGCGTGAAGGTGCTGGTGAAGTAAGCCTTTCAGGACTTATAATAATAAAGAAGAAAACAGCCTGCCACCTCTCTCATGGGGTTGCAGGCTGTTTTTTTCTCATCTCTTTCACCTCTTTGTCATCAAAAGTCATCACAAGTCACATCTGCTTTCAGGAAAAGGTGTACCTTTGCACACAGAAGTTGCGGAGGAAGTTTGGGGCTGTACGGCGATGCGCTCATCATCCAATGGATGCCCACACTGGGAGATCCTTATACCGAACTCGCCCTTTTTTCTCTCTTTTCCGCTACAAAGGAGTACTATCGCAGCCGATTCTTCACAAAGTGGTTTTTCACATAAATAAAATAGAGGAAGACACCGAGGATGTTGATGATGAAGGCAAACCAGAAGGCAGAGGAATAGCCGGTGTGGTGGATGGCCATGCCGCCCAGCACCACGCCGAGTCCCATGCCGATGTCCCAGCAGGTGAGTTGGGTGGAGTTGGCCGTGCCGCGCTTGTTGTTGGGGGCGAGATTGATGAACATGGTCTGCATGCCAGGCCAGATGTGGCCGTTGCCCAGGCCAATGATGAGGGCCGCTCCATAGAAAGCCACAGGACTCTGCCAGGCGGCGAAAAGGAGATAGCCAAAGAGACTGACGAGAAGGCCATGATTGACGTTCTCCACCACCCTGCCCTTCTTGAGCGAACGGGCACCGACCAGACGCGAAAGGATGAGGCCGCAACTCAAGACGGCAAACCACGCCCCTGCACCCGCCGTCATGCCCAGCACTTCCTTTCCGTAGATGGCCAGATAGGTGGCCAACACCCCATAGGACGTGCCCACACATGCCATCACCACCCCTTCGCTCCATCCCTCCAGCAGGAAAAAGCGGTCGAGCGAGATGGGGTCTTTGTTTGGCACGATTTCCTTGGCGGGGAAATGCACGGTGGCGTTGACCGCAAGTCCGATGCCTGCAGCAAGGAGGGCCAGAAGGAAGATGATGTCATAGTTGCCGATGGAGTCGTAGATGAGCAGTCCCACGGTGGGCGCGATGCTGGTGGCCAGATTGTTGGAGAGGCCATAGTAGCCAATGCCCTCGGCACGGCGCGAGGAGGGCAGCACATCAATGGCCGAAGTGCTGTTGGCCACGGTGACAGAACCCATCGGCGCACCGTGAGCGGTGCGCACGATGGCAAAGAGCGTCATGGTGCCGGCAATGAGATAGCCAGCAAAGAAGGCGAAGAAAAGGAAATAGGCTGTGAGCAACACCACCTTGCGCGGAAAACTGTCAACCAGATAGCCCGAGAACGGACGAGCCAGCAGTGCCGTGAGCGTGTAGCCCGACAGCACAAAGCCGATGGTGTCCTTGTCGGCCTGATAGTTCTCGCTCAGATAGAGCGGCAGCAAGGGGGTCACAATCATGAACGAAAAGAAAATCATGAAGTTCGCCACCCACACCTTCACATAATTCGAGTTCCAAAGTCTGTCCTGCTGAGTCATAACGGGTACAAAGTTACGGAAAAATGAAAAATGAACAGAGCGAAACTGCAAGAAAAAAGCAGGATTCATTCCTCAAAGGAACAAAAATTAGAAAAAATTGGCAAAAAAGACAGAAAAGTACTTTTTTTGCAAAAATAACGGCGCACAAAGAACGTTTGTTTGTCAAAATGTTCCTATATTTGCAATGCTATTCCCCTTTCAAAGGGGGAAACAGACACAACATAGGAAGCGTTATTGGCTTTTTCCAAGATTGGTAAACTTCGACAACTTACCTTGAGAATAGAGTGGAAATACTAATGAGCGTTCTTCCCTCTGGATGGATATAGGGGTATGATATGCCCATGTGTCTTTTCATAGGTGTGAGCCGTTATATGCACTAATCTCTTTATTCAAGGCAGTCGAAAGCCTACCAACAGGATTAGCCGACAGGCTCACACTTTTGTTGTATTCCCCAAGCCCCCACACAGGGCACTAACCTACACGCAGAAGAAACCTTAAAAACCTAAAAACTTCGACTGACGATGAAATACCTTGACCTGCTGAGCACTGCTACCGACTGTGTATTATATGGATTGCTGCTAACCGCTGTCACCATGTTGATTCTCTATTTTCTGCTGCAAGCCGTAAGCAAGACCTGTGTCAAGACCATCTCTTTCTATCTGGCCGGCATCGTGTTGGCTCCCTTGTTGGTAGTGCAGAACACCCTGTTGGTGGCCTGTTTTCAGGCTCTCGGCATGGTGGAGGCTGTGGAGATTGACATTCAGCATATTGTGGGTACCTACAATCAAGCCGCGATGGGCATGCAGGAAACACAAACCGTCTTGCAGCAGGTGGGACAGGACTTCCCGCTGATTGGCTGGTTCGCCAACCTCACCAACATGGAGGTGGACAACGCACAAAATCTGGCGTTTGAAATGACGAGTTTACTCAAGGACTATCTGACCACCTATCTGTGGAAACGCATCGGCTGGTGCACCGCCTTCATCGTGCTGGCTATACTGATTGCAATGCTGGCAGACAAACGTGGCAAGGTGAATACGAGTTCCTATTCTCAAAAGCCAAGTTCATACAAGGGTTCAACCACATCTTATAAAAACTATGATAATTTCTAAACAAAAATACTAACTAAAAACTATTACTTATGGCTAATCATCTTATTATTGGCCTTGGAGGTACAGGAGGCAAAGTGCTTCGCGAAATGCGCAAGCGCATCTATGAAGAATTCCGCTCCAATGAGCCTGGCAACAATGTGTACATTGACTATGTCTATATGGACTCATCACCAACCGATCTTGATGACAGGTCGAGTTGGAAGGTGCTTGGGAAAAGTGTTCATTTGGGCACAGCACAAAAGGTTAGCATCAATGGCATCAATGCTGCCATGCTCCAAAACATCAACATGTATCCGGGTCTGAAAGCATTCCTCAATCAGAACGACTTGAACTTGATACAACAATCGATGGGGCCTCTCATCACTGCTGGCATCGGAGGCCAACGTCGTCGACTGGGACGCATTCTCATGGCCAACAACATGAGCGACAGAGACAACCCCGCCAACTTTGAGAGAATTATACGTGCGGCAGTAGGGCGTCTGCAAGACCAATCGGGCGATGCCGATGTGACATTCCATGTCTGCGCCGGTTTGGCAGGTGGAACAGGCTCGGGCAGCATCATCGACACAGTGAGTCTGATTCGAACCTGGTACCCATTCGAACCTGCTCCCAACTCAAGATTTAAGATGCGACTCTTTCTCTACATACCAGAAAGAACACTGGCCAATGTGAGACATGATGCCGGATTCTACCAGGCCAATGGATATGCAGCCCTACAAGAGCTCAATGCCTTGAGCACAGGCTACTACCACCCTGTCAGCATCAAGGGAGAACAGGATTTGTTCAGCAATGAAGTGCAGCGACTTTTGGGAAGCCAAGAACCCTTCGAGGCGGCCTACGTCTATAGCAACGAGAATGAAGCAGGAAGGACGCTCGACATTTCCACTGCACTCCCAGCCTCTGTAGCCGATTTCCTGTTCCAGACGATTGTGGCGAGCGAGATGGTGACCAATGGTCAGATGGGGCATTTGGTGGGATGTGAGAACGATGGTGCCGGTCCCGAAGCCGACCAAAGTGGCAACCTCACACGCAGTCGCAAATTCCTCACCTTCGGCATTACAAAAGTAGAATACCCTGAAACTGAAATTCAAGAATATGTGACCTACAACTATGCTATTCAGGCTGCTCGCCAACTGAGTTTCAACTTCTGGCAAGAAGGTCTGGGCTACGGTGAGTGCTCTCTCGATGAAGTGGGTATAGGCTTTGTGGATGAAATCAAGAAGAAAGAAAACCGCAACGACCTCATGCTGAGCAACAACCACCTCACGCTGGCTACTCCCATCGTGCCCAATGACACCAACCGACGCTGGAAAGGACTTGACATCACATGGACCAATCGGACTCAAGCCGATGCCGATGACATACAGCGCACAGTAGAAAAGAAGAGCTGGTTTGGCGAACTCACCGTAAGGTGCAAACGATACTACGATGAGGAATTCCGCAACCATGGTGTGAGGAGATTTTACCAACTACAACAAAGCGAAATCAGAGGGTACTCACGCGCCATCCGGCGTCATATTGAAAAGAAACTCTTCGACGAATGGGCCTCTGGCGCTTCCGGTAGCAAGAGCATTCTCGAAATTGAGAAATATGTCACGCTACTCATTGCCGATTGCAACGACCGTATTGCGGCTTTCAACCAGCAAAAAGGTGTGTTGGAAGAAGAGCAGAACAGGATAACACTTGCCATTCAGTCTATCAACAGCGATTGGGAAAACATCGGTTGGTTGAGAGATGCCATCACCAATGCTTCTGTAAAAGTGTTCGCTCAATACAAATCGGCTCTGTGCGACTACTATACCGTGACCACACGCATCGATGCCTATGGCTATGCGCGTCTTTTGCTACAAGCCGTTATCGACCAACTGAGCAACATGCTGCAAGGAATACAAGCCTTCCGCACCCGACTCACAGAAATAACGAGAGAGGTGGTGGAACAAGCGGCCAGCAAATGCGCACTCAACGAGATACAAGATGACACAAATATCAAAAAATACGACCCGGAAAAAGTGCATGAACTTACTCGACAGTATGTGGCCAACAAGGAGTATCAGCAACAAAACTCGGCAGCCATCCGTAGCCGACTCGTTGCCAATCTGGGCGAAGATGGTGAACACAGTTTTGCCAATCTATACGAAACGGCCGACTATGCTGCCATGCTTGACATCATCCTCAACATCTGCCAAGAGTCGGCCATCCGAGCCATGGAAGACACGGCTGCAAGCGACCCGATTAACAGAATGGTTAGTGTCAACATTCTCGAGAAACTGAAGCAAGAATTGAACACGGAAGAACTGCGCGAGAGGTTCGTGGAAACGATCGTGAGGCAAGCCAGCCCATACGCCCGTCTCAATGCCAGAGAAACTGCATTGGTTATCCCTGGCAATCCGGGAGCCATGATGTCGATGATACAAATATGCCTCCCCAGGGCAACAGAAAACACCCAAGCCTTCCGCGACCAACTCATCAGTGCTTTCGAAAGAACTATACCTGGATTCAATCGCAATGAGGATTTGGCTGAGAACTACAAAGTGAACCAGATTGTGGTCATATCAGCTAAGTCGGGTCTGCCACTCCGCTATCTCGACAACCTGACCGTGCTCAAAGACAAATACGACCGCCTTCTGGCTGCGAACGAGGCTGACCTCAACCGAATGGTCTTGCACACCGAGAGCTTCAGCAAGGAACTGCCACCACTCTACGAAATGGATGCAGAAACCATCATCAAAATGATACGGAAGCCCCTCATGCTGGCATACGCTCTTGGCATCATTGCAGAGCAACAGAATCCTGCCACAGGCCAAAAGTTTGATGCCATCAACATTCCCGACGAATTCAGCGACACCAATTGGGTGCAACTGGGCAAAGACTTCCCCAACACACTACAAGCACTCTCGCAAGACTATCCTAAGGCGGAACTCCTCATGCAGCAAGTGGAAAAGGAACTCCAGAAGCGGGCACGAAGCAACGAACAGAAGGCAGCCCTGCGCAAGGAAGTAGGCCAAGTGGTGCAGACGCGCATTTTGCCAAGCTCAATCTGTGAGAACAGCACCTTCAATCCTAACTACACTTTCTACCGCAATCTTGCTATAGAAATCTTCAACAAAGAACTGAAAGAACTTTAATACACATTATTTACTATTATAAAGGAATTATTTATTATGGCAAAGATAAAATGTGAATGCCACAACTATGGTGAGTGCGACATAGCCGACAACCACGAGATTCTCGAAGTGGAAAATACAGAAATGGAATGTCCGGAGTGTCATAAACCACTTTATCCGGCAGAAAAGAAGAAAAAATCCACACCGTCAAATGTGCCTGTTGGCCTCATTATTGGCATCATCGCCTTCCTGATCGTAGGTGGATTAGCAGGAGGAGGTATTTGGGCCTACAACAGCGGTATGTTAGACAAATTTCTCGGAAGAGATAAGCCAGAAGTTTCCCGACCTACAAAAAAAGAAACTGAGAACAAGAGATATGACTCCGAGAAAGATACCCCAGACGAGCCAGAAACCTCAGCCCCCATTCTGATTGAGGAACTGGCCATCGACACCAAGGACTTCACGCTAACGGTGGGCGAAAAGAAGACCGTGACCTGCACCGCCACGCCTGCCAACAACGAGGAGACCGTCACGTGGAAATCGTCGGACGAGAGCATCGCCACCGTCGATGCCGAGACAGGAGAAGTGAAGGCCATCAAGGCTGGCTCAGCCAACATCATGGCACAGACCGACCAGTCAGGCTTGAGCAAAAGCGTGATGGTGACGGTGAAGGAGAAAGCGGTGACACCTCCTGTGCAACCCAGTTGGGGCCGCTATTCGGGTGAACGTAACAAGAATGGCAAGCCCCACGGACAAGGGGTGTTGACCATCACACGCAGCCACACCATCAATGGGGAGCAGGCTCTTGTGGGCGAGACCATCACGGGCGTGTTCAAAGATGGCTATGTGAACATGGGCAAGTGGAACAAACTGGATGGTAATGTGGTGATTGTGAAAGACCTGAAGATTCTTTAAGCGCATGAAAACGTTTCTGGCACTGATCATACTATCGCTGGCAGGTGTACTGCCTGCCAGTGCGGTATCTTTTGCAACCAACAGGCTGCAAACCATTGCCAGATGCCTTCGTCTGACAGGGCTTGACTCTTTGCAGGCTGGCACTCACGACACCTACCGCTATCAGTCCCATGCACTCAGCATCCGCGTCAACTCTTTTGGCGAAGTGGAACACATCGGGCTGAGGCTTTTTCCCAACACGCTGAAAGCGAACAACGTCTCTCCAGTGTATGATTTTCTGGAACGCAACCTGTTGGAACGTCTCATGCCTAATCTGGACGATTCGTTGAAATTTCACCAAGGGTGGGAACATGTTGATTTTCTGGCAGGTCGGGCACAATCAGCCCTTCAAATCGACACGACCGACATTGTTGGATTCAGCGAAGAACGCACCGACTTCCACACCTACCATGTGAGTTGGAGCCGAAAGAACCGCAAGGTGCTCGAACTGTCCTTCCCCATGGACTTTCAGTTGCTGTCGGGCTGCAACGGCGAAGAATTGGAGATTCTCTTTATGAGACGGCTGCTCCGTTTCCAGCCCCACGCATACGAACCGAGGAAGTTCCTCTTTCCGCGACACACCAACACCTACGTGGCCGCTGGTGACACTTTCCTCATCAGAGAGATGCGCAACGAACTTTTCTACGAGAAAGACAAATCGGGATGGCATCTGACCGACAGTGCGGCTGTCGTCACCAAGGTGCTTAGCAACATGCTGTTGAGCATGGAATTTGCGGGCAACCCCACTCTGACCCTTTCGTTCGATCGCTACAGCGAAGTGAAGGGTGAGCATCAAGTGCCCTACAAACATTGGCTGCAGATGTGTCTAGACGAGGGGTGTTCCCCCTTCTTTGGAGTGAAGAGTGTGACCCCTGACAGTTACAAATGTACGGTGCTGATGACGAATCCCAGATCAGGCTATGTGCACCTGCTCAGTGTCACGGTGCCCCAACTGACCCTCCTGCACCGAGGGAATGGCGACATCAGGGGGTATCTCTACCCTTACATCCCTATGCACCACATCACATCCGACTATTTCAAACCGTAAAATCATCACATCATTTTCAAACCGTAAAATCATCACATCATTCTACAAAACTATGAGCATGAAGAAAATTTGCGTCCTCCTACTGTCTGTCCTCGTGGCGAGTGTGTCGGCACAGGCACAGAATGACGAGGAGGCACAAAAGAAAGAGATTAACCGCGTGAAACTGAACTCTGGCCAATATCTCTATGCCGAGGTGGTGGCTAACGACCTGCAGACTGCCGTCAGTCTGGCTGAGGAATACCTGAACCAGAAAATCAGCGAGTATGTGGCTGAAAAGAAGAAACTGGCAGGCAGCAACCAAGTGGTGGCACTGGACACGAAACAGGGTTGGGAAACCATCTCCATGCCCCGTGGCACCAATATGTTCCGCGCATTCATCTATGTGAAAAAGAGCGACATCGTGCCAGCCGGGAATGCTACGGTCTTCGAACCCACGAAAGCAACCGTGGAGTCCGTATCGCCGCGCGACGAGACTTTGGCCCGACTGCTGACACTGAGCAAGTTCTCCGACATTGAGCCTTGCCTCAAGAACCTCCAGCAGGAAGGACGTATCAGCACCTATGGCAAACAAAAGACACTGGGCGACCTGACTGACTTCGTGCTGCTCATCTACAACCGCGAAGGGGCTGTGGAGGCTGTGCTCAGCGAAGGACCACAGCGGAAGAACCTGCGGACAGGACAGGCCGACGATACCAGCAACTACCGAGGCAGAGGGGCCATCGGTGTGAAGGTGACTCAAGTAGAATAAACAAAAAAGGACAACGATATGAAACAATTTTTCATTGCAGGCATCATGCTGATGGCAGCATGGTTTGCCCCCAAAATGCAAGCGGGGAACACGGATGTGAGGCTCCTGACCGACTCTTACACGGAGATTTCCCCTGCCGTTCTCGAGGCCATGCAGAACAATCTGGCCACACTGCTCGACGAAATCAACGCGGCCAACAGCGAGGGCCGAGCCTTGCAACTCAGTTACGACCGCATGCCCCAGCACACCATGAGTCAAGAAGCCAAAGGCACCCTGCAGGCTTTGTGGGACAACGTGCATTTTTACTGTCCTGATTCAGAAATCGTGGTTGACCGAGTCTGGCCGTTGCAAAAGACCTACATGGTTCGCCAGATTCCCCTCATCATGAACCCACAGGGAGGGGAGGACTTTGCCACTGGCACCTATCAGGAGGCCACGGTCGATTTCGACAAGACTGGCCGCATCGTCGATTTCTACTTCGTGTTCGACAGCCAGCAGGCCGAGAGCATGGAACGGGGAGGCAAGGTGGTCGATTTGGAACGAAGAATCAAGATTCTGAAATTCTGCGACAGGTTTGCCACCTGGTATTCGACCAAGAACATCGACAAGTTGACCCAAATCTTCAGCGACGACGCTCTCATCATCACCGGCAATGTGACTCAGGTCTATGACCGCGAAGGCGGAGCCATGAAGCCGAAGGTGACCTACAAGAAGCAGAACAAGCAAGAGTATCTGGCCAACCTGCGCCGTGCGTTTGCTCGCAACAAGTACATCAAGGTGGAGTTCAATCCTGTGGGCGAACGGGCTGTCACACAGTCGCTTGAGAAGCCCAACTTCTATGGTGTGCGTCTGCATCAGGCATGGCGGTCGTCCAACTACAACGATGACGGTTACGTGTTCCTGCTGTGGGAGTTTTTAGGCGAGGATGACTACATTCTGCATGTGCGCACTTGGCAACCTGAATATCTGGATGCGGCCAAGACCCAAGCACTTCCAACCGACGACATCTTCTCTTTGAGTGATTTCGATTTGTAAAAAACATCATCAGAAAAAACATGAAAAAATCCATTTTTACGGCAGTCTGCTCATGGATGCTCTGTCTCGGCATGGCTGCACAGCAAAACTACTTCACGGCAGACATGTTGCCCAACGAAGAGCCGGGTGCGCTGGATGGTCAAGGAGGCATGATGGTGTATTCGCCTCACAACGACCTCATCATTGCTGTCACGCCCGCATCATGCAACGCCATCGTGCCTGCACGTCCCGAACAGACGACAAATGGGGAGTATGTGTATAAGGTGAGAGCCGACATCAAGGCCGACAAAGTCAAGTTCCTTTTCAGCCGAAGAGGGAAGGCTCTGCAAGCCGAGGTGGGCTGTGTGCTGAAGAAAAACTGCTGGCGCACTTGCCGCGTGGAAGAAGTAGATAATCCCATCGGCTGCGAAGACCAGACGGGAAGTAACCGATTTTCGGGCAAGGAGGACATGGCGTTGGTCGAGTTCTCATCAGCCATTCAGGGTTTCAAGGTGGAGCCAAGTCAACTGCTGAAATGTGAAGTGACCTCGGAGCAACAGGCCAACAACACGGCGGTGACGCTCGTCAAGGTGATGATTGACTCGAAGGCTCTGAAACAAGCCAGAGAGCAGGCGGCACAGGTGGAGCAGGAGTTTCAGCAGTTGGACAAGCGGGAGAACAAGACGGAGGATGAATGGAATCGGCTGGACGAGTTGCAGGCCAAAAGCGAGCAACTGGCCAGCCAAGTGGCTGAGATGAGCCAAATCAAGATTTCGGCTCCCAACTCCAACGTCATGTACATCGACATCAGCGACCTCGACTACAAGGGGCGCAGGGCATACGTGGTCATGCCTCTCACCGAGTCGTATGAGGCTCTGCTGGCCACCGCCCGAAAATACATGGCCGAATATCCTTCGCACACTGAGAGTGCTTACTACGATGCGGCCAAAATAGCCTACGACAAGGTGATAGAACACAGCGACTGCCCCATCGACATGCGCGAAGTCATCAGAAGCGAACGCGACACGATTGCCAGCATCAGAAAGTACACCTACTTTGCCGAAGAGTCTGGCCGCAGGGCACAGAAGGCTGAGGCCGAGCAAGGCTTCGAGAGTGCCGACGTGTATAAGTATCTGAGCGGACGCTACAAATTCATCAACCGCCTACTGACCTATCACCCTGAAATTCAAGGTCTGCAGGCCATGGGCGAGGCCACTTGGGAACAACTGAGCAAGCACCCCCAGGCAAGCAAGACGGTGCAGGTGACGACCACGGTGCAGCGGCAGAACATCAGAGGAAAGGTAACCATCACCAACCCCTACGACCCACGTCCACTCAACTCGCTGCATGTCAACGTGGCCATGCACAAGGATGTGAGCAAAAAAGAGGCACGGCAAAGTTCACGCATGGTGGGAAATGTGGCTGCCGACGGCACCTTCTCCATCGTCATGCCCGATGGCTACAGTTACATCTTCATCGACGGAGAGAAGAAGGCCCACTCCGTCACTCCCGACATGACAACCATCGAAATCGAACTGTAAACACTCAATCCATAAAAAACAATTGTTTAACCATTAAAATCAAAAAATCACGATGAAAAAAATTCTGTTTTTAGCATTAGCCTTGTGTACACTATCTTCTGCTGTCTATGCACAGAAGAAGGATAAAAAAGAGAAGAAGGAAAAGAAGCCCATCGAATGGACCTGGGACGGCATAAGGTCGGGTAATGCGACTGTGGATAACTACCTGGTGACCATCGACACACTCTGGACCCAAATTCAAAGTTACAGCGAAGAGATGGACACCTACCAGTTTCAGAGCGACACCCTCACCATCAACGGCCAGAACTACATCATGGCCTACATGACCACCAGCGAGGGCGCTCTGGTGACTCGCGCCACCTGCAACTGGCAACTCATCAGTTCCATCGGCAAAGGGCTGGCCATCGGATCTGGCGCACTGAAAGCAGGCACCATGGCAGCCAGTGCAGCCACGGCCCTGCCCAACCTCGGCCTGAAGGCTTTGAGTTACGGCAAGTATCTGAAGGGAGCACCCAACATCATCTCGCTGGCCACCAAGGAAATCAAAGAAGTGGTGGGCAAGCAGAAAGCGAATGCCAGAAACTGGAAGAGCCTGAAAGTGGGTGCGCTGACCGAAGAAGAGGTGGCGGCTCTCAACTACTTCGACGAGAAGGCCATGGACAACATGAAGCGTTGTGTCTATATCAAAGTGATTCCCGACACCGACCCCAGTTACGAAGTCGTTCAGCAGCGTCAGCAGCAGAAAAGCGAGGACGAACGGAAGGCTGAGGCCGAAGAGGCTGCCAAGAAACTCAGCACGGCCATCGTACTGCCTGAAGATGCCAGCAAGGCAACAGACGACATTTCGGAGGAAGCCCTGGAGGCCGAACTGGAAGGATAACGCATTTCTCTCTAAACAAGACGAAAAGGGTGTCCCATGCGGGATGCCCTTTTCCTGTTTTGGTGCCATGCCGTGCAATATGCAATTGTTACGCCGTTCCTATTGCATATTGCACGGCATTCAATTTAGATATGCAACGACGTTGCACGTAGGGAGGGAAAACCAGAGAGAGAAGAATGAAAAAAGCAGTCCGAATGGTTAAAAACTCTAAACTCTAAACTCTAAACTCTAAACTTTTTCTTACCTTTGCACACTGGAAAGCAGTCGGACGGTCTGTCGCTGGCGGCCTCTTGGAGGCTGAAAGAGGAAAGTCCGGGCAACACAGGGCATCCCACTTCCTAATGTAGAAGCAGTCCGCGAGGGTTGAGTAATGCAGAAGAAAACAACAACAGCCCACAACCTTGGTCATGGTGTCAGCCTTGCCACAATGAGGCATGGAGCGATTTTCGTCATGGCTGAAGGTGGAGGGATGAAATGGTGAGAAGGTGGGGTAAGAGCCCACCAGCGGCATGGTGACATGTCGGCTGTGCATCTTGGGAGTTGCAAGTTCATGTAAACCACCCGACAGAGGGTAGCCCGCCCGAGTTGACGAAGGTCCGGGCAGCAATGCCGGCAGGGCCGGGGCTCATGCGGTGGAGGGTAGAACGCTTGAGCCATGAGGCGACTCATGGAGTAGATAAATGACAGACACGCGCATGGATGCACGAAGTATGGACGTGCGATGTACGGATGTACAGAGGCATGATGCGCGCACAGAACCCGGCTTATAGCCCGGCTGCTTTCCTTTTTTTAATGATTGTTAAATGTCCTGCGCCCCGGTTAAACCATTGGAGGCGTGGGGTGTTCAAATAGCCTGAATCAAGAAAATAACAACAGGACAGAATGAACAGGAAATTTCTTTTGACGGCGTTGTCGCTGCTGCTGATCGGCGGAATGGCACAGGCACAGAAGAGTTGGACCTTGCAAGAGTGTCTGGACTATGCGCTGGCCAACAACATCCAGTTGCAGCAGAAGAGAATCACGGCAGCGTCGAACCATGAGGATGTGTTGCAGAGCCGTTCGGCGCTTTTTCCCTCGGTATCGTTCAGCACCAACCAGAATGCGTCTTGGCGGCCTTTTGCCGAGACAACCATCAACCTGACGAACGGCTCGATGACCACGAGCCAGAACGATGTGTCGTACAACGGTTCGTATGGCATCAACGCGAACTGGACCGTGTGGAACGGCAACCGAAACACAAACGCAATCAAGCAGAACAAACTTTCGGAGCAGATGGCTCAACTGGACGTAGAGCAGCAGGCGAACACTATCCAGGAGCAGATAGCCCAACTGTATGTGCAGATTCTGTATGAGACAGAGGCTGTGCGCGTGTGCGAAGAAATCATCAAGGCCAGCGAACTGCAGCGCGACCGCGCCCAGACGATGGTCGATGTGGGCAGTCTGGCGCGCGTGGATTTGGTGCAGTTGGAGGCACAGGTGAGCCAGGACCGCTATTCGCTGGCGCAGGCCCAGTCGCAACTGGCCAACTACAAACTGCAACTGAAGCAGTTGCTGGAAATTCACGACGACGAACCCTTCGAGGTGGCGGTGCCAGACGTGTTGGACGAGAAAGTGCTCAGCCTCATCCCCGACGAGCAGGCTGTCTATAATGCTGCGCTGGAAAACAGGCCCGAGATTCAGTCGAGCCGACTGAGCATCGAATCGTCCGAACTGGCCATCTCTTCGGCTCGCGCAGGCTACATGCCCACGGTGTCGCTGAATGCGGGCATCGGCACGAGCAACTCGTCGGGCCAGAAGACAGACTTTTTCGAGCAAGTGAAGACCAACATGAGCAACTCCATCGGTGTGACGGTGTCGGTGCCGCTGTTTGACAACCTGCAGGCGCGCACCAACATCCGCAAAGCCAAATATTCGCTGCACAGCAATGAACTGGCCCTGCAAGAGCAACAGAAGAAACTCTACTCCACCGTGGAGCAGTACTGGCTGAACGCCACCACCTCGCAGCAACAGTTCATCTATGCCAGAGCCAACGTGAAGAGCATGCAGGAGAGTTACGACCTGGTGAGCGAGCAGTTCAACCTCGGTCTGAAAAACATCGTGGAACTGACCACCGGCAAGAACAACCTGCTGCAAGCGCAACAGCAACTGCTGCAAACCAAATACACCGCTCTGCTCAACGAGGCCCTGCTCAACTTCTACGCCGGAGAGAGCATCCAACTCTAAAAAACCAAAAGGACTAGAAGAACTAGAAAGACTAGAAAGACTAGAAAGGCTAGAATAACTAGAAAGAACTGGAAAACAGACAACGACTGGGAACAACAACCGCTAAAATACAAGACAATGAAGACCAAACACATATTCGCATCCATCATCATCGCTGCCACATTGGCTGCATGCAGCGAGGAACAAAAGGTGACTTATGCCACGGCCACCGTGGAGAAGCAGAACATCAGCACCAGCATCACCGCCACAGGAACCATTGAGCCTGTGACAGAGGTGGAGGTCGGCACACAGGTGTCGGGCATCATCGACCGCATCTACGTGGATTACAACTCGGAAGTGCACAAGGGACAGGTGATTGCCGAACTGGACAAGACCAATCTGCTCTCCGAACTGGCTTCGACCCAGAGCAACCTGGCCAATGCACAGGCATCGCTCAACTATCAGACCGCCAACTACAAACGCTATCAGACACTGTATAACAAAGGACTTGTGTCGGCCAACGACTACGAAAATGCCAAACTGACCTACGAACAGGCTGCACTGCAGGTGAAGGTGCAGCAGCAGAATGTGCAGAAGGCGCAGACCAATCTGGGCTATGCCACCATCACCTCGCCCATCGACGGCATCGTGCTTGCGAAGAAAGTGGAGGAAGGACAAACGGTGGCTTCGGCCATGACCACCCCCACCCTGTTCATCATTGCACAGGACTTGACCGACATGCGTGTGATTGCCGACATCGACGAGGCCGACATTGGCGGTGTGAAGGAGGGGCAGCGTGTCACCTTCACCGTGGATGCCTTCCCCGACGATGTGTTTGAAGGCCAGGTGACTCAGGCGCGCCAGAACGCCACCACCGAGAGCAACGTGGTGACATACGAGGTGGTGATTTCGGCACCCAACAACGACCTGAAACTGAAGCCCGGACTGACGGCCAACGTGACCATCTACACACTGGAGAAGAACGGTGTGCTGGCCGTGCCGACAAGAGCCCTGCGCTTTGCCCCCAACGAGGCCATCCTGCAAGAAGGCGAGACCATCGAGGACGTGGAAGCCCCCAACAAAGTGTGGACACTCGAAGGCAAGACCTTCAAGGCACACAAGGTGGAAGTGGGCACGACGAACGGCACACTGACCGAGATAGTGTCGGGTGTGGCGGCTGGCACCGAGGTGCTGACCGACTTCGAGATTTCGGGCGGAAAGGAAGAAGAAGGTGACCAGACGAGCAACCCGTTCATGCCGCATCCGCGAAACAAAAACAACGACAACAAGAAGAGCAAGTAGGCCATGAGCGAGCAGACAGACAAACGGAAGGTCGTGATTGAACTCGACAACGTGAAGCGCTACTTCCAGGTGGGGTCAGAAACCGTGAAGGCACTGCGCGGCGTGAGTTTCAAGATTTACGAAGGCGAATTTGTGACCATCCAAGGCACATCAGGTTCGGGCAAATCGACATTGCTCAACCAGTTGGGTTGTCTCGACACCCCCACCTCGGGCGAGTACTATCTGGATGGTACACCCGTGCGCAAGATGTCGAAGAACCAACGCGCCAAACTGCGCAACCGAAAGATTGGCTTCGTGTTTCAGAACTACAATCTGCTGGCCAAGACCACGGCAGTGGAGAATGTGGAACTGCCCCTCATGTACAACAACAAGTACAACGCCAAGCAGCGGCGCGAGGCGGCCATCAAAGCCCTGCAGGAGGTGGGGCTGGGCGACCGACTGGACCACAAGAGCAACCAGATGTCGGGCGGACAGATGCAGCGTGTGGCCATTGCCCGTGCGCTGGTGAACAATCCTGCCGTGCTGCTGGCCGACGAGGCAACGGGCAACCTCGACACGCGCACCTCGTTCGAGATGCTGGTGTTGTTCCAGAAACTGCACAGGGAGGGCCACACCATCATCTTCGTGACCCACAATCCCGAGATAGCCGAATACGCCTCGCGCAACATCAACCTGCGCGACGGAAAAATTCGCGAAGACACCCTCAACCTCAACATCAAGTCGGCAGCCGATGCTCTGGCCGCACTGCCCAAACCGCAAGATGACTGACCGACCCACGCACTAGCAGACAGTAAAGGTTGGGAAAACCTAATAACAACATAACGACTCAACTCTCATGAATATACTCAATTTGTTCAAAGTCAGCATCAACGCTGTGGCCAACAACAAGATGCGCTCGTTCCTCTCCATGCTGGGCATCATCATCGGAGTGGCAGCCGTCATCATCATGATGTCCATCGGACAAGGCTCGAAAGAGAGCATCCGCAAGGAACTCTCCACGATGGGCACCAACCTGCTGACCATCCGTCCGGGTGCCGACATGCGAGGCGGTGTGCGCATGGACCCTTCGGCCATGCAGACGCTGAAGCCTGAAGACTATCAGCGAATCATGAACGAGAAGAAATTCGTCACCAAAGTATCACCCGAAGTGACAGCCTCGGGCCAGGTCATCTATGGCAACAACAACACGATGACCACGGTGTATGGCGAATCGACCGAATACATGGACATCAAGTTGTGGGAGATTGAGGAGGGCGACGGCTTCACCGAGGAGGACATCAAGAAAGCCTCCAAGGTGTGTGTGGTGGGAAAGACCATCATCACCGAACTGTTTGGCGAAGGCAAGGAAGCCGAGGCCATCGGCAAGAACATCCGCTTCAAGTCCATCCCCATGCGCATCATCGGTGTGCTGAAAGGCAAAGGCTACAACTCGTGGGGCATGGACCAGGACAACGTCATCATCGCCCCCTACACCTGCGTGATGAAACGCATTGCCGCCCAGACCTACTTCTCGTCCATCAACTGCTCGGCGGTGACCGAGGAACTGTCGGATGCAGCCATTGACGAACTGACCCAGATTCTGCGCGAGAGCCACAAAATCAAGGAGGGAGCCGACGACGACTTTACCATCCGTTCGCAAGCCGAGATGATGGAGACCATGTCGAGCACGATGGACACGGTGACCATCATTCTGGTGGTGGCCGCTGCCTTCTCGCTGCTGGTGGCAGGCATCGGCATCATGAACATCATGCTGGTGAGTGTGACCGAGCGCACCAAGGAGATTGGCCTGCGCATGGCGGTGGGAGCCACCGGCATGGTCATCTCGCTGCAGTTCCTCATCGAGTCGGTCATCATCTCCCTCACGGGCGGACTGTTAGGCATCTTGGTCGGCGGCGGCATCAGCCAGTTTGTCGTCCCGCTCATCGGTATGCCCGCAAGCATTCCCGCATGGTCCATCTATGTGTCCTTTGCCGTCTGCACCTTCATCGGCATCATCTTCGGCTACATTCCGGCACGAAAGGCGGCCAACATGGACCCTATCGAAGCCATCCGACACGAATAAGAATCAGCCCATGTTTCACCATCCGACAGAATGAAAAAAAACTGTATGAAAAAGATACTTGCACTTTTAGTTTTCAGCCTTTCATTTTCCGGTCTTCAAGCACAATCGCTCAAGGACCTCTTCCTCCGCATGCCGCAGGAGGTGTGTCCCGCCCTCTCGGAATATAACCGGCTGGAGATTGTCGATAACCAGAAGAACGGCAAGTTCATGCAGACGCACAATCTGCTGAGCAAGATTTCCATCATGAACGAACTGACCGACGACTACGCCCGTCTGACCGTCTCGCCCAGTTCAATCAAGGAGATGAAGATGCTGACGAAGGGTGACGGACAGCGCATCATCATGGTCATCAGCACCGTGCGAAGCGACAGCATCTTCGACTCCTCCATCCGATTCTACAACACCGACTGGCAACCGCTCAAGGCCACCGACTACATGGACGAGCCGACCTCCGAGCAGTTCCGCACCATCAACACATCGGCACAGGCCAACGAACTGACCATCGTGAGCAGCAACCCACTGGCCCTGCGCACGGACGGAAGCAGCAAGCCAGCTGAAATAACCTACACCAGCAAGGTGCTAGTGTGGGACACTGAGCAGAACAGGTTTTGCGACAAAAAGGAGTGAAGACACTTCAATGAAAAGAGTGAAGGCAGCAAGGAGTGAAGAGACACCTTACACATATTATATTATTAGGAATCGTGAGCATGGCCGTCGTGTCATGCTCTGTGGATAAATACATCCCAGAAGGCGAGCACATGCTGACGGATGTACACGTGATGTGCGACGACGAGGAGGTGATGAAGACCTTCTCGCTGGATGGCTACGTGACACAGCAAACCAACACCAAGTGGTTCGGTGCCAGGGTGCCGCTGAAAATCTACCTGCTCTCCGGCACCGACACCACCCGGCGTTCCTGCCGATTCTGGCGACGGCTGGGCGAGGCACCGGTGCTCTACGACAGCGTGAAGTCGGAGAAGACCATGAGCGACATCCGCAAGGTGCTGAACAATGCGGGCTACATGAAGAGCGAGGTGGAGGAAGTGCGGCTGTCGAAGGGCAAGAAGATGAAACTGCTCTATCAGGTGCATCCCAACGAGCGATACAGCATCCGCCACATCCACAGGATGGTGGAAGACCGGGGACTGCGCCACTTCATCACCGTGGAGGACACCGCCCATTCGCTGCTGAAGAGCGGTGGTCCCTTCGACGTGAACACGCTGAACGGCGAGCGCAACCGCATCGCCTCCCATCTGCGCAACAACGGCTACTACAAATTCAACAAGGAGGATGTGCGCTTCAGTGCCGACACCGCCCGCAACTCCACCGAGGTGGATGTGTTCATGCGGGTGAAACTGCATCAGGAAAATGGACGCACCGAGGCCACAGAACACAAAATCTACCACATTGGCAACATCAACTTCCTGACCGACATTGCTTCGGCTGACGACCCGATGGACACCCTCGCCTACAAGGGCTACCATTTCCTGAGCCAAACCACCCCCACCTCGCGCCGTTCGGGAGGACTGCACTTCCGCAAGAACCTGCTCATCAGCCACACCATGATGCGCCCGGGCGAACCCTACAACGACACCCACTTCCGCCGCACCTACACCAACTACACACGTCTCAGCGCCATCGCTTTCTCCAACATCAACCTGACCGAGCGGCCCGGCACCGACACCCTCGACTGCAACATCATTGTCAACCATGCCAAGCCCCACTCCATCGGCTTTGACGTGGAAGCCACCAACTCGGCCGGCGACCTCGGAGCAGCCCTCTCCACCACCTACCAGAACAAGAACCTCTTTAGAGGCTCCGAAACCTTCACCTTCAAAATCCGTGGAGCCTACGAGGCCATCACCCATCTGGAGGGCTACGACGGCAACAACTACGTGGAGGTGGGTGCCGAAACCTCGCTGGGATTCCCCATGTTCCTGCTCCCCTTCGTCAAGCGGCAATGGGGCACCGAGCACCATGCCACCTCGGAGATGGCCCTGCAGTACAACCTACAGAACCGCCCTGAGTTCCAGCGGCGCGTGCTCACCGCCGCTTGGCGCTACAAATGGAACAACACCAACCAACGTGTGCAGCACCGCTTCGACCTGCTCGAAGTGAACTACGTCTATATGCCGTGGATTTCCCACACCTTCAAGGAGCAATACCTCGACTCGCTGGGCAAGACCAACGCCATCCTGAAATACAACTACGAGAACCTGCTCATCACCAAACTGGGCTACACCTATTCCTACAACTCGCTCGGTGCCCGCGAACAGACCTTCGGCAAGAATGCCTACACCATCCGCTTCAACATCGAGACCTCGGGCAACGTGCTCAATGCCGCCACCCACATCTTCAACGGCAAGCGCAACGCTGACGGGCAGTACACCTTCTGCGGAACCGCCTTTGCCCAGTATGTGCGCGGCGACTTCGACTTCTCCAAGAGCATCCGCATCGACAAGAACAACTCCGTCGCCTTCCACACCGCACTCGGCATCGCCTACCCCTACGGCAACTCCAACCAGTTGCCCTTCGAGAAACGCTACTTCGCCGGGGGAGCCAACAGTGTGCGCGGCTGGTCGGTGCGCTCCCTCGGGCCCGGTGCCTACAACGGCAAAGACCGGGGCATCAACTTCCTCAACCAGTCGGGCGACATCAAACTCGACCTCAGCCTCGAATACCGCGCCCGCCTCTTCTGGAAGTTCAGCGGGGCCGCCTTCATCGATGCCGGCAACATCTGGACCATCCGCACATACAAGGACCAGCCGGGCGGTGAGTTCAAATTTGGCAAGTTCATCGAGCAAATCGCCGTCGGCTATGGCATCGGCCTCCGCATGGATGCCAACTTCTTCATCGTCCGTTTCGATGCCGGCATGAAAGCCATCGACCCTGCCTACACGGGCCGAGACCACTACCCCATCACCCACCACGACTTCGACCGCGACTTCGCCTTCCACTTTGCCGTGGGCATGCCGTTCTGACAAGGGGCGCAACGCCACTTTCGCCATCAGCCGGGCAGCACATCCACCATCTGTGCAACGCCACTGCCACCACGAGCCTGACTCCACAAACCTCGCGGACTTTACGGCACTGCCCTCGCGAGCCTTACGGCGGTGCGGAAAACGATGGACTTCATTTGGATTTCCGCACAGATTTGGCACCTCACTTTTGCACGACCACAGTAGTTTTTTTCAGTTTCTTGGGCGAAAGTGGTGATTGTTCGGAAAAATAGTGGTAACTTTGCAAAAAATAAGACGTCATGATGAGTACAGCAGAAAAGACAGCGAGGGATTTCTACAACACGTATCATCTTGCAGCCATGCCTCCAGAGGTGAAACGGCACTTGATGATTCTTTTGCTGAATACTCCTTTAAGCGATGAGCCTACTTCGTATCTGGATGCGGAAGAGGAAGAAAGCCAGATTCTTGCCGAGCCAGCACCCTTCACGATGGAGGAACTCAACGCACGGCTCGACAGGGCCGAGGCCGACGTGAAGGCTGGACGGACAATGTCGTGCGAACAGGTGCATGAACGACTGGAACAAAAATTCCCTTGGCTATGCAAGTAGTGTGGACGGCGCAAGGATTTATAACAAAGCAATCATATAACACACATATAAATATGTACAGAACACATACAAACGGGGAGTTGAGACTCTCCGACGCTGGCAAGCAGGTGACGCTTGCCGGATGGGTGCAGCGCACAAGAAAGATGGGTGCGCTGACTTTTGTTGACTTGCGCGACCGCTATGGCATCACGCAGTTGGTGTTTAACGAAGACACAGAGCGCGAACTGTGCGAACAGGCCAACCGACTGGGACGCGAATTTGTGATTCAGGTGAAAGGCACGGTGGCCGAACGCTACAGCAAGAACAAGAACCTGCCCACGGGCGACATCGAGATTGAGGTGAGCGAACTCACGGTGCTGAACGAGTCCATCACCCCGCCCTTCACCATCGAGGACATCTCGGACGGCGGCGACGACCTGCGCATGAAATACCGCTATCTCGACCTGCGCCGCAATGCCGTCCGCAAGAATCTGGAACTGCGCCACAAGTTCTGCATCGCCGTGCGAAACTACCTCTCCAACCTCGGCTTCCTCGAAGTGGAGACCCCGATGCTCATCGGTTCCACACCCGAAGGCGCACGCGACTTCATCGTGCCTTCGCGCATGAATCCCGGACAGTTCTATGCCCTGCCCCAGTCGCCCCAGACGCTGAAGCAACTGCTCATGGTGGCAGGTTTCGACCGCTATTTCCAGATTGTGAAGTGCTTCCGCGACGAGGACCTTCGCGCCGACCGCCAGCCAGAGTTCACGCAGATTGACTGCGAGATGTCGTTCGTCACTCAGGAAGACATCATCCAGACCTTCGAGGGCATGGCCAAGCACCTGTTCAAGGAACTGAGAGGCGTGGAACTCAACGAACCCTTCCTCCGCCTGCCTTGGATTGAGTGCATGAAACGTTTCGGCAGCGACAAGCCCGACATGCGTTTCGGCATGGAATTTGTGGAACTGGACGACGTGCTGAAGAAAGGCACCTTTGCCGTGTTTGACCAGGCTGCCTACATCGGCGGCATCTGTGCGCCCGGCTGTGCCATCTACACCCGCAAGGACATCGACAAACTGACCGAATGGGTGAAGCGTCCACAGATTGGCGCCAAGGGCATGGTGTATGCCCGTGTGCAGGAAGACGGCACGGTGAAGTCATCGGTCGATAAGTTCTACACACAGGCCGACCTGCAGGCACTGAAGGAGAAGATGCAAGCCAACCCCGGCGACCTCATCCTGATTCTTTCTGGCGACGATGCCATGAAGACGCGCAAGCAACTCTGCGAACTGCGCCTGGAGATGGGCGAACGCCTCGGCCTGCGCGACAAGAACAAGTTTGCCCTCCTGTGGGTGACGGAGTTCCCGATGTTTGAGTGGAGCGACGAGGAGCAGCGTCTCATGGCCATGCACCACCCGTTCACACACCCCATGGACGAGGACATCCACCTGCTCGACACCGACCCTGCAGCCGTCAGGGCCGATGCCTACGACATGGTGTGCAACGGCATCGAGGTGGGTGGCGGCTCCATCCGCATCCACGACCCGAAACTGCAAGCCAAGATGTTTGAGATTCTGGGCTTCACCCCCGAGAAGGCTCAGGAGCAGTTCGGCTTCCTGATGAACGCCTTCAAGTATGGCGCACCTCCACACGGAGGCCTGGCCTATGGTCTGGACCGCTGGGTGAGCATCTTTGCAGGACTCGACTCCATCCGCGACTGCATCGCCTTCCCCAAGAACAACAGCGGACGCGACGTGATGCTCGACGCTCCCTCGTTTGTGGACCAGAAACAACTGGACGAAGACTACATTGCCCTCAACCTGCCCAAAGAATAAAAAAAGGAACTCAAAAAACAGAGAAATGCCACTGACTTTTTTCAGTCTCGGAAGCGGCAGTTGCGGCAATTGCTACTATCTTGCGACAGAGACGGATGCCATCATCATCGATTGTGGCATCAGCCTCCGTCGCTTCAAGAAGTACATGCTGGAGTACGGCATGAAAACAGGCAAAATGAAGGGCATCCTCATCACCCACGACCACGCCGACCACATCAAGGCCGCCGGAAAAATCAGCAAGGAATATGGCCTGTCCGTCTATGCCACCCGTCTGGTGCATGAGGGCATGGACCGCAACTGGCAAGCCTCCGTCAAGATTCCAGTAGAGAACCGGCAATACATCGACACAGGAACACCCTTCCACGTCGGTTCATTCCGCGTGACCGCTTTCCCCCTGCCCCACGACGCATCGGAGAATGTGGGCTACTTCATCGAAGTGGGCAACTACCGCTTCTGCATCATGACCGATGTGGGCGAAGCCACCGAGGAGGCGAAAAGCCGCATCGCCCAAAGCACACATCTGATACTGGAATCGAACTACGATGACGAAATGCTGCTCCAGGGACGCTATCCCGACATACTGAAGGAGCGAATTGCCGGCGGACACGGACACCTGTCGAACAACAAGGCCGCCCATGCCCTGGCCGAGAATTTCCACGAAGGACTCAAGAGCGTATGGCTCTGCCACCTGAGCGAAGAGAACAATCACCCCGAACTGGCCCGCAAGACACACGAGACGGTGCTGCGCACCTACGGCATCATTGCCAACGTGGATTTCAACCTCGAAGTGCTTCGGCGCAAAATACCCACGGGACCCTTCGTTCTGGACGACACCACCGCTCCCCTGCTCCCACAAGAGGGCTAAATCCACCTTTTTCGCCCTTCCCCTCGCGCTTTTCACGCTTTTTCACTTTTCCGAATCTCCACATTTCACTTTTTTTTCGTACCTTTGCATTACTTTTCGTATATTATGGCGAAAAAAGACATAGCATGAAAGCAAAGAAAATACTATTTATCACAACGGAAGTAGAGCCTTTTGTTGCAGAGAACGAAAAGTCTCTCATGGGCCGTCTGCTGCCGCAATCGGTTCAGGAAGCCGGACATGAAATCAGAGCCTTCTCACCCAAGTGGGGAAACATCAACGAGCGACGCAACCAGTTGCACGAAGTCATCCGGCTCTCAGGCATGAACCTCATCATCGACGACACCGACCATCCGCTCATCATCAAGGTGGCATCGTTGCCTTCGGCCAAGATGCAAGTCTTCTTCATCGACAACGACGACTACTTCATGAAACGCGGCATACTGACCGACAAGGAGGGCAAGGAATACAGCGACAACTGCGAACGCGCCATCTTCTATGCACGGGGTGTGCTCGAAACGGTGAAGAAGCAAGGTTGGGTGCCTGATGTCATCCACTGCTACGGATGGATTTCGGCCCTGGCACCCTTCTACATCAAGAAGGCATACGGCGACGAGCCTTCCTTCCGCGACACGAAAGTTGTGATGGAAGTATCGCCCAAGGAATTCACGCAAGACTTAGGCATCGACAATGCCAAGTTTGCCGAATACAAAGAGGCGCGCTACGATGACATCAAAGACATCTGCAGCACGGCATTCGGCCACACCGAACTGGAAAAAATCGGCGTGAAGTTTGCCGATGCCGTCATCATGGAGAACGACCAGGTCGATGCCTCCATCATCGACTATGCCCAGTCGTTGGGTCTGCCCATCCTCCAGCCCGTCAGCAATGAGGCCATCAAGGACACCTTCAGCGACTTCTACGAAAAACTATTCTAAAAAAAATGAAGTTTACAAGTTTTCGAGTGCGCAAGATTTCTGAATTTATGCTGAAAAATAAACTCAAACATCTATCGCTTCTGCCTGTTGCACTGCTCATGCTCGCTTCGTGCGATGATGACACAGCAACCCTCGGCGTTGACATGATGCCAACCACAGACCTGATTACCACAGACTTCCAAACCTACAAAGTCAAGACCTCGTCCTACGAGGCAGGGAGTTCCGTGCTGGCACGCACCACCAAGTCCTACCTCGGACGCTTCACCGACCCCGAAACCGGCACCACCGTCAAGAGCGACTTCATGGCACAGTTCCACTGCGACGAAGAATTCAACCTGCCCGACATCATCGAGAACGACGAATGCACCAGCATCGACCTCCGACTCATCATCAACGACTTTGTGGGCGACTCACTCGCCTCGTTCAAGATTAGCGCATACGAACTGGACCAGCAACTCGACCCCAATGCCGACTACTACACCGACATCAACCCTGCCGACTACTACGACACCGAGGCCAAGCCCCTCGCCGTCAAGTGGTTCACCCTCTGCGACAAAACCATCACCGACTCGGCACGATGGGCGACAGGACACATCAACAACATTCGCGTGAACCTGCCCAACGAACTCGGCACGAAAATCATCCGAGACTACCGCGAAAATCCTGCACACTTTGCCAACACCGCCGCCTGGCTCAACAGCGGCAACCCGTGCAGCAAGGGCGTGTACTTCAAACTCGAAAGCGGCGAAGGAGCCATGGCCTACATCGACATTGTGCAACTGAACATCCAGTTCCGCTACTTCGACGAAGGCTATCAGAAGGACACTATCGGCATGGCCTCGTTTGCAGCCACCGACGCCGTGGTGGAAGCCACACGCTTCGAGAACAGCAACCTCGACAAACTGCTCAACGACAAGAAATCCACCTATCTGAAAACTCCTGCCGGCATCTTCACGATGGGCATCATTCCTGTCGATCTCATCAACACGAAAGACACCATCAACTCGGCCAAACTCACCCTCACACGCTACAACGACCAGGTGGAGAGCGACTTCAAACTGGCCATCCCCTCCTCGGTGCTGTTGGTGCGCATGGACGACTACCTGAACGGATTTTTCGAGAACTATCATGTGAATGACAGCAAGGAGTCCTATCTGGCCACCTTCAACAGTAACAACAACACCTACGTCTTCAGCAACATAGCCCGCCTCATCACCCGCATGGCGAAAGAGAGGGAAGAAGGCACAGCCACTGAAAACTGGAACAAGGTGCTGTTCATCCCCGTCGAAGCCACCAAAGACTCCAACGGCAACATCGTCAAACTCAACCACGACTTCAGCATGAGCAGCGCAAGGCTGGTCGGAGGCGAAGACGATGAACTCGACCTCGAAGTGATTTACTCCAATTTCAAGTGAAACATCTTCACACGCGTGAATCTACATTCTCCATTCACGCATCCAACGGTTCATTTCACACCAATCAGCCTCAACCCAAAATCTGCGCCACCAGTGGCAGCAACACTTTCTTTATTACCTTGTCGTTCAACCGATGTTCGCCCTCAAAGCGAGTCAGGTGATCGGCAAGGTAATTCTTTTTGAAGAGAGCCTCCGCATTGGTGACCGACGTGTCGTGCAGCCCCACCAGACACCAGCACGTCTCCTTCTGTTCTGGCGTGATGTTCTTAAACTGCTGGCGCTCCATCTGGTTATGGTGCTGAATGATGTCCTTCGTAATTCGGAACGTCTTGGCCCCATCATAGCGGCCATTGAAAAACTGATGTTCACCCGTCTTCAGCACCTTCGACATGGTGGACATCGTGAAAGCAGGATTGACCAGAATACGCTTAAAGTCACGCATCTGCTGCGCATACATTCCCCCCATGCTCGTGCCGATGACGAGGTCGGGCTGCTCCCTCTCACACAGTTCCTTCAGATAGGGCAAAGCCTCCACCGGGTCAACAGGAATGTCGGGAGCCACAATCTCATCGTCGGGCAGTTCCTTACGCAACGTCTCTACGGTTCCGCTGGCATGCGACGAACCGAATCCATGGAAATAAATGATTTTCATACTATTTCTGTTCTTTAATTCTTCTTCAGATAAATTTCGTGGTCGATGTTATTCGGCAGTTCCTCCCGATAGTGCGTCACCATAATCATCGTCTTGTTCTTCCGTCGGCAGAACACCTCAATCACATCCTTCACCAGACGGCGGTTCTTCAGGTCCAGTCCATGCAGCGGCTCATCCAGAATCAGCAGCGAGGGGTCCTTCACAAACGCACGGGCCAGCAACACCAACCGCTGTTCGCCACTGCTCAGTTTCAGAAACGTGGTGTCAGCATACCGCCTGATGCCAAACACATCCATCCAGAACTCGCACACCGCCCTCTGTTCTGGCTTCGGCTTCTTATACAGTCCCGACACATCGCTCAATCCGCTCGCCACAATATCGACAGCAGGCACATCCCTCATGTAGGCACGGTGCATCTCAGGCGATATATAGCCGATGTGCCGCTTGATGTCCCAGATGCTCTCCCCCTTGCCGCGCTGATGGCCAAACAGCACAATATCATTCGCATAACTCTGCGGATTGTCGGCACACACAATGCTCAGCAAGGTCGATTTTCCCGCCCCGTTCTCACCGCTCAACGCCCAGTGTTCGCCCTCCCTCACCGTCAGGTTTAGGTCCTTCAAGATGGTGCGTTCCCCATAGCGGATGTTCACATGGCGGAACTCAATCACCGACTTCGAGCCGTCCGAATCATCCGACGCCTCCTTCTCCCCCGAATCCAACGCCAAGATGGCCCTCTCCATCTCTTCCGACAGCATCCGCGCCGGCACAGGCTTCCTGCTTTCCTCGTATGCCTGCAAGGTCATCTTCCGCCCCACCTCCATGTCCTTCACTTCCACCACATGCGTGATGAAGTCAGGAATGTCGTCCGTCTTCGACAGAACCAGCACCACCGCCACCTGCGTCTCCCTCGTCAGCACGGTCAGGAACTCAGCCAACTGTCCGCGCGCCGTCACGTCCAGCCCGATGAACGGATTGTCCATGATGAGCACCCTCGGATTCGTCATCAGCGTCTTCGTCAACTGAAACTTCCTCAGTTCGCCACTGCTCAGCAAGATGACATGCTTGTCCATCAACTGCTCCAGATGGAAAATCTCAAACAGATGCCTTCTCACCTTCTCCAGTTCCCGGTGCATCTCCGCCCTGTCAGCCTCCTCCTGCGCCAACCGTCCGGCCTCCTCCTCAGGCGTCTCATTCCTCACCACAAAACGGTCATACACCGTCTTTCTCGTCAGTCCCTCCTCCGCCACACGAAACGCATCAGCCAGCAAGTCCCTCACCAACGGAGTTTCCCCAATGTCATTCTGGTTCCACCGCTGCTGATAGTAATACACCCCTTCACTCGTGCCATACGAATCCCTGAACGACAGATACTTCAGGTTGTCGCTCACCATCTTCGCCTTGCTCGGCCAGAAGTCATACTTCACCCCCTGCATCGGCATCAGCGCACACTTACCCATCAGCACATCCACCAGCCGCGACTTTCCGCTGCCGTTATCGCCCACAATCGCCAACTGCTCCCCAGCCAGCAACTCAAAATCAATCGGAGCGGCCATCCTCATCTGCGGATGCCTCACCACTCCACCCTTTATCTCTATCAGTTTCTGTATCATTCTTTCACCTATTTTTTTTCGTTTCATCGCAACTTGGAATTTGATTTTTTTCAATCTTTTTATGGTTGCAAAATTACACAAAAATCTTCACTTCACCACCTTCTCGCTCCTAAAAAACGATAAATAGCGGTCAGGAGAAAAAGTTTTCCGTCATTTCTGTCCCGATAGGATTGATTTGAATGGAAACTTCATCCATATCCCCCATGCTAATGCGTCTGGCAATGATGCCTGTGCCGTGTGGGCTTGTGGCACTACGTGCAACGGCGTTGCATATTCAATTTGCACGGCGTACAATTTGCAATTGGAGTGGCACACCAATTGAATGTTGTGCGGCGTGTCATCGGAATACAGAACGGCGTGAGGCTCGCGAGGGCAGTGGGGGAAAGGTCGCGAGGTTGGTGGAAGTGAGGCCGAGGAGGGAGTGGAAGTGTGGTTTTTGCAACATCTGAGGGATAAAAAAACAACAAACGGGAGAGGTTTGTTTGGGAAGAATGGTGTAACTTTGCAGCGGTGATGACTGAGAAGGGGATGAACGGATGGGACTCTTCCCGTCTTGGCGGAATTTTCTTGTTGAGAAAAGTATCAATCTTTTACTAAATAACTAAAGGAGAGTATGAAGAAGAATTTTATCTTTGCCACGCTCTTGGCGATGGTGGCAATGACGGCGAGGGGACAGGTCTATCTGGATCCGAAGGCTCCGGTGGAGGAGCGTGTGAAGGATGCGCTGGGCAGGATGACGGTGCATGAGAAGGTGCGTGTGCTGCATGCACAGAGCAAGTTTACGAGTGCGGGGGTGCCGAGGCTGGGAATTAGGCAACTGAACATGGATGACGGGCCGCACGGGGTGAGGGAGGAACTGGAGTGGGACTCGTGGAACGTGGCGCACTGGACGAACGACTCGTGTGTGGCTTTTCCGTCGCTCACATGTCTGGCCTCGACGTGGAACCGCGACCTGGCGGCACTCTACGGCCACTCGGTGAGCGAGGAGTTTGCCTATCGCGGCAAGGATGTGATGCTGGGGCCGGGGGTGAACATCCAGCGCACTCCGCTGAACGGCAGGGCGTTTGAGTATATGGGCGAGGACCCTTATCTGGCTGGCGAGATGGTGGTGCCCTACATTCGGTCGGCTCAGGCGAATGGGGTGGCTTGCTGCCTGAAGCATTTTGTGCTGAACGACCAGGAGACAGACCGCTACTCGGTGAATGTAAACGTGTCGGAGCGGGCCATGAGGGAGATTTATCTGAGACCATTCCAGAAGGCGGTGGAGCAGGCTGGAGTGTGGAGCATCATGGGGTCGTACAACCGCTGGCAGAACGTGCAATGCTGCCACAACGAGGCACTGCTGAAGGGCATTCTGAAGGGTGAATGGCGGTGGGACGGTGCGCTGGTGAGCGACTGGGACGGCACGCACGACACTTGGCAGGCGGCCACCGGAGGTCTGGACATTGAGATGGGGACGGAAAATCAGAACCGCGTGAAGGGGCGCGAATACACCTACGACGACTACTATCTGGGCAATGCCTTCGAGCAGTTGGTCGTGGAGGGAAAGGTGCCGATGGAGGTGCTGGACGAGAAGGTGAGCCGTGTGCTGCGCCTGATGTTCCGCACGGCCATGAACCCCGAGAAGGTGGTGGGCAGCATGTGTTCGGAGGCACACTATGAGGCTTGCCGTCAGGTGGGCGAAGAGGGCATCGTGCTGTTGAGGAATGAGAAGGGTGTGCTGCCGATTGATGCCACGAGATACAGACGGATTCTGGTGGTGGGCGAGAATGCCACACGCTCGCTCACTCGGGGCGGAGGCTCATCGGAACTGAAGCCACAGCGCGAGACCTCGCCGCTGGAGGCTTTGCAGGAGGCTTTTGGCAGCACGGCCACCGTCAGTTATGCTCAGGGCTACTCGTCGGGCAAAGCGCTCTACGACAAGGTGGATGCAGTCGCCCCCACCCTGCAGGATTCGCTGAAGGCGGAGGCACTGCAGATGGCGCGCGAGTCTGACCTCATCATCTATGTGGGGGGCATGAACAAGAATCGCCGTCAGGACTGCGAGGACAGTGACCGCGAGGGATATGACCTCTCGTTTGGGCAGAACGAACTGATTGCCGAGTTGGCAAAGGTGCAGAAGAACATCGTAGTGGTGACGTTTGGCGGCAACCCCTATGCCATGCCTTGGCTGCAGCAGGTGCAGGGACTGGTGCACTGCTGGTATCTGGGCAGCGAATCGGGCACAGCACTGGCACGGGTGCTGAGCGGCAAGGTATGTCCCAGCGGACGACTGCCCGTCACGTTTGCACGAAAGTATGAGGACTACCCCTACGTGCAGTTCGGCGCCGAGGCATATCCGGGCGTGGATAGGCAGGTGCATTACAAGGAAGACCTCTTTGTGGGCTATCGCCACTTCACCTCGCGCGGTGTGAAGGCACAGTTCCCCTTCGGTTTCGGCCTGAGTTACACCACGTTCGCCTACGGCAAGCCTGCCGTGGAGCAGTCGGAGGACGGCAACGTGGTGGTGAGTGTGGCCATCAGCAACACGGGCAAGCGGGCCGGCAAGGAGGTGGTGCAGGTGTATGTGTCGGCACCCAAAGGCGAGACTCATCGGCCTGTGCGCGAACTGAAGGGCTTTGGCAAGACACGGTTGCTGCAGCCGGGCGAGAGCGAGACGCTCCACATCCGCATGAATGCCGCCGACCTGGCGCAATGGGACGAGACTTCGCACCGCTGGGTGCAGCCACACGGCACCTACACCTTCCATGTGGGCACGAATGCCGACGAAATGAGAGGGAAGGTGAACGTGGTGTTGTGAAGAAGGGGCAGTTCAGTATAAGAGAAGTTTTAATGATACGCCTTCGGCGGACGAAGAAAAAACAAATAAAAACAAGTAAAAACAAATAAAAACCTTTTCTTCGCCCACAACATCTTTGCCTCACAACCAAGAAGAACCTGTTTTTATTTGTTTTTACTTGT
>DGSP01000086.1:1956-23047 GCA_002393555.1 Prevotellaceae bacterium UBA4359 | reverse complement strand
TTTCTTCGTCCGCCGAAGGCGTAATTTTTACACCAAACTCACGTTACAAAGAGGGTCTGTGCAGAGAGGAACTTACCAGAGTTCCTCTTCCTCATTGATTGCTTCTTCTTCGTCCATCAGCATGAAACGTTCGGGTGCAGACTTCACTCCCGGTGTGCCAGGACTGGATGGAAGACTCACCTGAATCACACTCATGGGTTGCAACTGCAGTTGTTCCATTGCAGGAGAGATATATTGCTTTTTCATCGTTTGTCCTCCTTTCTTTATTTGCTGATTTTCTTACCGTTCACAATGTAGATGCCGCGTGGCAGCGACTCCCACTGGGCGCGGGTGCCCACTTGCTGTCCGCTCAGGTTATAGACCGCATCGGTTGCCGCACGGCCTGTTCCGTCGGCTGTGGGTGCGGAGATGGCGGTTGCCTCGTTGCCATCGGCAAATGCGATGCTGAGGGCTGTGGCCTGAGTGCTGCGTGTAGATGGTGCGAAGTAGGCACGGAAGGGTGCCACGGTGGCAGTGGCCGTCATGGCGAAGTTCTGGCCTTCGGCATCGAGTGCATAGACATTGCTGAGCGACTGTTGGCCCAGACCGCCCTTGAAGATGTAGTTGGCTCCGCTGAGGGCCACTGGTGTCTCAGCCTTGATGGCAGCATTCGTACCCTTGAAGGTGATGGTCTTGCCCGTCAGGTCATACTTGCTGCCCCAGGCATTGCCCGGCACACTGACGATGTAGGGCGTGTAGGCCTGCAGCGCGTTGGCATGGCTGAAGGTGACTTCGCCGGGAGCGTCGCCCGTGAAGGCATAGAGCCAGAACTGCTTGCCCTTGTCGGTCGTGCTGCGGAACCAGTCGATGGATGCGCCATCAACCTGAACCGTCTGCACGTCAAACGGCAGCACGATGGTGTTCCAACCCTTCCAGTCGGCGGTGAGGCCCTGGGCGAAGGTGCGCTGGTAGGAAATCCGCTGGGCAGTGAAGTTGATGGGTGTGTAGAAGCCATAGCCATCGGTCAGGATGATGCGTTTGGCGGTCGAGCCCTTCACCACATTGGCACTTTCGAGACCTGCGGGTGTGAAGAGCACATCGTCCATCAGATAGAGCGTGTTGGGATTGGCATTGGGGGTGACGGAGGTCACGATGCCCTGACCGCGCAAATCGACCACCACGGCATCGGCAGGCACGGCAAAGTCGGCACTGGCCAGCGTTCTTGACTCTGTGCCATCAGCAGCGAGTGTGGTGACGACTTGATTGGCGATGTAATACGTATAGATGGTCCCTTCTTTGTTGAAACTTATGCTTTCCCCATTATGCTTGTATTGCACCTCAATGCTATACTGTCCGCCTATCTCCACATCATACTCAAAGGCGACATCGGCCGAAGAATGGGCTGGCACTGTCACTTCTTTGACTGCTCCTTTGCCTGAGCCAGAACCACCTTCCCACTTGTAAAGCATCAGCACGACATAACCCGCATAGTTGCTGGCGGTGGCATTGGTGGCTGTCACCACTGCTTTCAGTTGATTGCCCAGAATCTTGTCGCCATCCACGTTCAGTTGGGTCGTGAAAGTCAGTTCGGGGGCATCGGTTCCTGTGATGGCAGCGGTCACGTTCAGGCTTCCCGTCCAGATGACGTTGGTGCCAGCCTCGTCGGTGGCTATCTTGAGCGTCTTCACCACGGGTGCCGAGCCTGTATATTTGAAGGAGAATGTGGCGGTGGTCTTCTCGCCTGCCTCCACGCTGATGCCGTTGCCCGACAGGGGTTTGTCCATGCCGCTGACCAGCAGATAGAGTGAACCATGATAGGCCGGGCCATTGTTGGTGATGGTGGCTTCGATGGTGGTGAGTTCGTCCTTCACACAGGCAACCGTGGCCGGAAGTCCCGACACGGCCAGGTTCGTGGCGGCAGGCTCCACCACGGTGAGCGTCACCTTGGACGAAGAGGTGCCTTCAGCCTTGATATAGTATTTGTCGGCGTTGAGGCACGGTGCCCACTCCTCGGTGTCGCTGATGCGGCTGATGGCCTTCAGCGTGTAGGTCTTGCCCGTGGGCAGCACAGCCTCCGACAGGTTGATGCTCCTGTTTCCCCAACCCGACTGGTATGCATTGAAGACCAAATCTGTCACGTTCGAGGTGCTGGACTCAGCCACGAGGTTGCCCTCCTCGTCGAAGAGGCCGATGGCAAAGTCATAACTGTTGGTGTAAGCCTGACTGTTCATGAATTTATAAGTGAAATTCACCCATGTCCACACCGAGCGGTTCACCGTAGCGGTAGTTCCATCATACAGCCCCAGTTTCGTCACCTCCAGCCGTCCGTCTTCCACAACACTGCCCGAGGGCTTCTGAATGCCCACCACGATGTCCTGGCTCATGGTGTAGCCGTCATAACTGCTGCTGCTCCCGATGCCCTGGGTGTGGGAATTGAGAACCGAGAGGCGGAAATAGGAGTTGCCGCCACCGCTCCAGCCCCAGTTGATGTGGAAGTAGCCGTCTTCGCTATAGCCATCACACACAAAGGCATGGCCACCGCCGCTCGACTGTCCGCCATAGAGCACGGGGCGGCCCGCCAGCAGTTCGGCATAGATGAGGTCTTCCCACTCGGCGGTGGTGTAGAACTCACGCTTGAGATAGGTCACACTGCGGTCGTAGCCGAAGTAGGTGTTCAGTGCCTGAGGCACACTCGACATCGATGCGCTGGAACCACCATTCGCGCCATCAGCATAGTCCATGCCGACCGATGCGCCACAGCGGGCCAGCAGGGCTGCCACCGCCTTGGCACTGGCATCGGTAGATTCCTCCTTGCCCGTGTAGGTGGTCTTCATGTTGGCCCAATCGAAAGTGATGGCCGGTTGAGACGGCACCTGCACATGACTACCCCAGTTCGTTGCACACTGATAGGCAGGAATCTCTTTCGTAGTGCCTGCGGGGAAACCCTCCTGCTGATAGTCGTAGTAGAGCACCTGCGCCATGGCTGTGGCCACACAGCCCGTCACGCTTTTGGCACCGTTCAGGAACAGGGGGCAATCGAGATTGTAGGGATTGTCCTGGTCCCACGCGGTCTGAATGAGTGGGGCGATGGGCGACTTGACGGTTCCGCTGGCCCTGCGGCTGTTAGCAGCAGCCACCGAGGTCGGTTCGGCACCGCCTTTCTCCAGCCACTCCACCTGGTCGGCATAGCCCTGTAGCCAAGCCTTCATGTTGGCTGGCATCCGGTCGGCATCGAACGTGCCGCTTTCGGCATAACCCAGCACACCCGGCGCACAGTCGCTGCCACTCACCACAACAAAGCCTCCGCCCTGTCCCACGTTGAACACATGGTAAGCCGCGCCGCTCACCGCCACCGACAACTCAGGACTCTCGCCCTGCGCCCGTCGCGATGCCGCAAACTGCTTACCTTTGATGAACTCCAGTGCCTGCTGGCGGGCCTGCTCCTCATCCACAGGACCAGCCATCAGCGCCGATGTCAGCGTCATGCCAAACATCAAAAGTAGTAATCGCTTCATAACTTTTTTTCTATTTTAATTCATGGTTCAGAAACTCTGCCTAACTCCTTTTACAACTCCTTTGCAGATAGAGGAAATCATCTCGCCATGCGGTAAATCTCAGCAATGTCCGCCATGCGGAGTGTCTTAAACTTACCCTGCGTAATCGTCTGGTTGCGAGTACACTTACGCGCCATTTCCTCAATCTCCTCGTCAGTCACATCGCGCCCAATCAGTTCGTGGATGCTCGTCGGCATACCGATGGCATGATAGAACTGCTCCATCGCCGCAATGCCACGCAGAGCCGTCCCTTCGGGGTCGGTGAAGTCGTTCTCCACCCCTGCCACATTCACGGCAAAGCGCACAAAACGGCTCACGTTCTCCTTCATCACATAGCGCGCCCAACTGGGCCACACCACTGCCAGGCCAGCCCCATGCGTCACGTCGAACATGGCACTCAATTCATGCTCTATCTGGTGGGTGGCCCAATCGCCGTTGGTGCGGTTGCCCGTCACGTCGTTGTGAGCCAGACTGCCTGCCCACATAATCTGAGCACGGTTTCTGTAGTCCTCAGGATTCTTCAGCACCTCGAAGATACACGACTTCATCGTGCGCATCAGTGCCTCGGCTATGGCATCCGTCACGGTCATGTCGCCATCGGGGTTGAAATAACGCTCCATCGTGTGCATCATGATGTCGGTCACACCCGCCGCCGTCTGATAGGCTGGCAGCGTGAACGTGCGCTCCGGGTTCATGATGGCAAACTTCGGGCGGCTGATGTTGTTCGAATAGCCCAACTTCGTCCAGCCCTCACCCTCATCGTTCGTCACCACACTCGCCTCGCTCATCTCACTGCCGGCAGCCGGGATGGTCAGCACACTCGCCACAGGCAGACACACCGTGGGCTGTGCCTTTCCGGCATAAAAATCCCACACATCGCCCTCGTATGGCACACCGTAGGCAATCGCCTTGGCCGAGTCAATCACACTGCCTCCGCCCACAGCCAGAATGAAGTCAATCCCCTTCTCCCTGCACAGTGCAATGCCTTCCTTCACCTTTGTCAGCCTCGGATTCGGCACCACACCGCCCAGCATCTCGAAGGGTACACCGCCCTCGTCGAGCAGTCGGCACACCTTATCCAGCAGACCCGAACGCCGTGCGCTCTCGCCGCCATAGTGTACCAGCACCTTTGTGCCACCATACTTCTTCACCAACTGGGCCACCTGTTCTTCCGACTCGCGGCCAAACACCACTTCCGTGGGTGCATAAAACGAGAAATCCTTCATATCAAATGTACATTTTCTATTTTTTAATGCCCCAAAAATACACACTATTTTCTTTCCCCACAAGAAAAACTGGAAGAAAATGAGAAAAAACACACGATTCCAACCCCTCGCAACCTTTTTTACATTTTTTTTGCAAAAAATAACACATCATTCATTCCTTTTTTTTACCTTTGCCCACACAAACTAACCTCAAAAGGATTTGAAACTAACCTAAAGATGATATGAAAACCGAGAAATACGACATTTTCATCAGTTACCGACGAGATGGAGGAGCACAATATGCCCGCATCCTGCAACTCATGCTCGCACAACGAGGCTACCGCGTCTTCCTCGACTACGACGAACTGCGAGACGGAGTCTTTGGCAAACGCATCAAGGCCGCCATCCACGAGGCCCCCATTTTCATGCTGGTGCTCTCAGAAGGCGCAATGGAGCGTTGTGCCAATGCCGATGACTGGGTGCGCGAAGAAATTCTTCTTGCCATACAGGAACAAAAGAACTTCATCCCCATCAACCCCGACAAGAAATTCAATGGCATCAAAGCCGATGTGCCAGAAGCCATCCACAACGTAGCCTGCGAAATCCAACACTCCGAGATAGACTTCGGCCAAGCCCTGGGAGTGACTATCGACCTGATGATACAGGATAGAATCGTCCCCAAAATTGGAACACGCCAACAGGAAGGACACGTAGATGACGACTACAAAGGAGCCAAAGAGACACTCCAGAAAATCGACCGGCGCAACCGCATCATGAAGTGGTTCACCATCATCGGTGTCACCATCGTCGTGCTGGCCGTGCTGGGAGAATGTGCGTGGCTGGTGCGACACCATATAGACAAAGACAGAATCGAGGCAGAAAAAGCCTCCCTCCAGCAACTGCGCACCGACATTCAGGAGCGGCACAAACAGTTCGCCCTGCAGTTACGTCCCGACCTGACCGCTGAGCAGATGCGCACCATCGACACCCTGCTCACCAACATGGCGACCGTGCGTCCCGACGCCCTCTGGATGAGCCAATTCGAGTTCACCGTTGGACAATGGTATAGCATCAAAGACACCCTCTTCGACGAAAGCCAAAGCCACATGCCCAAGACCGATGTATCGTATGGCGACATCTACATGTTACTGCACGAACTGGGCAATCCAAGCGAAACGAACCCCACGCCCATGACCAACCTCACGATTGGTCTTCCCTCTGCCGAAGAATGGGAATATGCCGCCCACGGAGGTTCCTACCACGAGACGACCCTCTATGCCGGCAGCGACAAGGCCGACGAGGTGGCATGGTATCAGGACAACTCCAACGGACACCCCCACCCCAGCGACGGACAGCAAGGGCTGGCCCCCAACTGGCTCGACCTCTTCGACATGAGCGGCAACGTGAGCGAACTCTGCAACACAGCCTACGACCAGAAAGGTCTCTTCACCCTCTGTGGAGGCAACTACAATTCGCCCAGTACAGACGTGACCATTTCCTCACGCCAAGGCTTCGACACCAACGCCAAGTCCCCCACCGTCGGCTTCCGCATCGTCATCAGAAAAAAACTATAGAATAGTCCATTATCATCTTAAAATTTAAACCATAAAAAATGGAAAAAATTATCTCACTACTCATCACCGCACTCTGCGCCTTACCTTCAGTTGCCCAAAACGACGATACCAGCAACCTAACCATTCAATCCACCATTGATGCTTGTATAGCCATGCGTGATGCCGTTGCAGCAGGAGACACTGCAGCCATCCGTCAGTCATCTGTAGCCTTGAGAGCCTGCAACACTGTGGATTTCCAAACACTCCAAGGTGCCACCCTTACCACACCATCCCTCAACGGTCATCTCGTGTTCGAAGAAGCCTTTGCTGATAGTCTTGCGGCAGGAAAAAATGTCTATGACCAAGCAGATGAAATGAGTCGTACCAGAACTGTACGTGGTCAGACCTCCGATGGATCCATCCTCACCAAGACCTGCTTCGTCAGGGCTGGCAAAAGTGCCAAATACACCTTCGAATCCGCTGGCCATCAAGAACTCGCCGTTGTGGCTGAGGCAGGCGGACTCGTCACCATGAAAATCCACGTGACCAACGGCAACGGCCTCAATCAGCGATACAATGACACCAAGGCTGTCAAGACAGGTCTTCCCCAGCGCCAACGTGTCTTTAACCTACCCACCGCCCCCAATAGTAACGTCGAACTTGAAATCATCAACTGCAGCAAAAAAGACTGTAGTTTCGTAATCATCAGCAACTAAACAGACTAAACACCACCACACAATATGCCCTCTATATTTCTCCTTCTGAAGAGAGCAAGCGTCATCCTCTTCTTCTGTCTCATCAATATCGCCACACTCAGGAGTGCCGACCCATCCGTTGCCCAACAAATCCTGCTGCATCAGCAGTGGGTGGAAACCCACGTACCACACCCCGACACTCTGAATCAAACCAATTTACTGACCGAGACGGCAAAGGCTATCATCACCTTATGCCACGAAGAGCAATACATCCAACTCATCAAGTATGCAGGCGAACGATATGCGCTGGAAGACCTGACCCAACTGGCCGAGACTAAAAAACTACGAAAGATAGATAAAGACGATGCTCTTTTGCTACGCTGCCTAAAGCAACTTTGGGAAAAATCGGAAGAACTTGAGAGTCCATCCAGTTATGCCACCGCCTACCTCAGTATGCAACTGGCCATTACCGCCCACGAAGAAGACGAAGAGAGCAGGTGGATCAAACAATTTCACACAACCGCAAAAGAACTCTACGCTTCTGACCCCTCATCGCAGAACGAAGAACTTTGGCTTTTTGCCCAGTTCCTGAACGCGACTGGCGGCACCCAACACATCTTTGAACGCCCACTCACCTACGAGCAATGCTTTCTGCTCATGGCAGACATCATCAAGTTCTACGCACGTACACACATCATCTCCGAAGTGAGGGCATACGCCTACCTCCACCTCAGCACCTACTCCACCCAGTGCCTCATTTATCCCGATTATTATGCCATGGTCAACCGAACTTTCCACGACAAGAACGACAGCATTCTCATCGGACACATTCCCCTATCCTACCTGACCGAACAAGAGGACAACGGCACCACCACCAGCCACCACGACCTGCAGAAAGCCAGCATAGCCATCCTGACACAGTGCAAGAATGCCTACCACCCTGATGTCATCAGTGCCAAGATGGCTATCTACTACCAAGAGCCAACCCTCGCCACCAACGAGGAACTCAACCAACTGGCCGATTACTGCAAACAGTACTTTGGCGAAAAAAGCCTCGAACTTGCCACCTCGCAGCGCATTCAGACCTGCAAGCAACTGTGGGAAGAGCATCAGACCGACAACATAGACAAGGTTGACTTATTGTTCACCCTGAAGGATTACCATTCCGAAACCTCATCGACATTCATCAATGTGGTTGCGCAGGAAATGGCCATGCGCATCTATGCCGGGCAAAACCAGCATGCACTCAATCTGGCCAATCTCCTGCATGCCCTCGTCAAAGAAAAATATCCACACGACCCGATTCGTCAACTGGCTTTTCGCGAGATGGACTGGTACTTTCAGCGGACAGGAGCACCAAGCCATGCCACAGCGTTCGACGACCAGGTGAAAGAGTATCTCACCCACTGCACACAACACATAGACTTCGAGACCATCGGGCTGGGTAAATACCTAGCCAAGACAGCCAATGAGGCCTTCCACGACCGAACTACCGCACTCCTGCTGCAACGTCAAGTCCTGCTGTTGCTCCAAGAGATTATGCCCAAGACTCATCCGCTCTTTGTCTGCGAATATTTAGAATACGGACGAACGGTCGCTTCAGCCTACCCCTCCGAGGCCACCACATTAGACGGCGAAGACAATGCGGAAGCACTCTATGCGGACATCATAGCCTGTGCCAGAGCATGCGGTGTCGTACAGACAGCATTCACCACCACTGGAAATTATTACCTGATGCAAGGCAACCCAGCCAAAGCCAGAACCTATTATTCACAAGCCATCGGAGATATAGAAAAAAGCAGTGCAGACAAACAACTTTCGCAAGTCGAAAAAGATAGCAACCGCTACTATCTGGCCAGCGATTATGCCTATATCCTGACAACCTACACCCAGGAGGGTGGCACCACCGACTCCATCGCCTACTACGAAGAAAAACTCCTGCATGAGTTTGCCGACGGCTTCGACTTCCAGCCCGGATTCAATTCCCACATTCACGAGGCGGTGGTGGCCTGCTACATGCGCCACAATCAGATAGGGAAAGCCGAGCAACTTCTGACCCAGTGTCTGGAATACTACGACAAGAATCCCAACCAAGCCGCCGATGGGTTCTACACCAAAATCATCCAGGCTCTCGTACAAATTTACGGCAATGCCTATAGCGACATGGACAAAAGCCTGCGCCTGGCCGAACGGATTGAGCGGGACATCGACAAGATAAAAGACTTTGGCAACTTCCAGGCATACATCGACCAACTCCGCATTCTCTACGACCTCATCGAATTTAAGAATCCCTACAACTTTCTTCAACTCAACAAATATTACACCCTGCTGGAAGAGGCCATCGGGAAATATGTGGAGGCAAGCAAGAACAACGAGACGGTGGCCATCAACTATGGCATCTACCTCGCCACCAAGAGAGTGGCCTTCGCCGCCCGCGAACCTTCATACAGAGCCATGGCCAAGGCCAATGGCACCGAAGAAGAGTTCGGTGCCAAGTTCTGGAGTCCCATAAAGAAAAGCATTATGGAAGAGTTGGTACCTCTGCTTTTGAATATGAAAACACGGCTGGAACAAATTTACCCCACACTCTACAGTCGAACACCCAACTATCAGCAGATTCTGATGAACTTGGCCATAGCCACCCAACGCTGCACAGACAACCCCAACCAAGCAGAACCGTATTTCGTTGAACTCGCCCAATGCAACGAGCGAGGGGGACTGCCCATGCTGGGCGATTTCTACTTGGAGACCCAGAACAAGGAGAAAGCCATAGCCACCTTTGCCCGCATAGAACAAATGCTTGAAGAGGACGACGAGAAGGAAGGGGACACAAAAACTCAGGGGTTGTTTGCCAACATCAGGGGCGAAATGTATGGACGAGTCGGCATGGCATACTACATGGCAGGCAAATATGACCAGGCGATGAGACCCGCCAGCATCTACTATGAGGCCGTGCAACAGCAGATAGAGAAAAACTTCGACCTCTTCACCCAAGAGGAGCGTCAGGCTTTCTTGCTGAAAAACGGGAACAGTGCAGGCGGAACACTGTTGCGGTTTCTCCTGCCCCACCGCCCCGACGAACTCTCACCTGTAGTCTATGACATCATGCTCAAGGAGAAAGGACTGCTGCTGCGCGCATCAGAACGAATCCACGCCTCCATTCTCTCTTCCGGCAACGACACTCTGATTCATGCCCTCGACTCCCTGCACACCATACGGCAACAACTGGAAATCATGACCAACAACAACCAAGACTCACAAGAGCAATTCCACCAGTTGCGCGACAAGCACGAACGGCTGGAACGCTACATCGTTCGCGCTTCCGAACCCTACCGCAAAAAAACTGACGAAATTCCGACCTGGGAACAAGTGAGGAACCACCTGAAGGAAGACGAAGCCTGCATCGAATATGTCATCACCGACTCGGCAACCCTGGCCTTGGTGCTCACTCCCCATGCCCAGACACCGCAGTGTGTACCACTGATGAATATGGCCGAGATGGAAGACGTGTTTGACAAGGTGGTCCATGCTCCCAAGAACCAACGGGCCGAGAACCTCTACGAGAAAAACACAGCCCAACTCTACACCAGACTCTGGCAACCCATTGAGAAACACCTCGGCCAGGCACACACCATCTACTACTCTCCCACGGGATTCCTCAATGCCATCGCCTTTGCCGCCATTCCCCTGCCCGACGGACAGTTCCTGATAGACCGCTACGACCTGCACCAACTCACCACCACCGCCCGACTAGCACTCCGTGACTCGGCCACTACCAGTACCTCCCTCCCCCAGTCAGCCCACATCTATGGTTCCATCTTCTACTCCCATAATCAGAAGACCCGCTTCGCCCCCCTCGTGGCCGACATACGTCAGCATGAACCCTGGAACGAAAAGAAACTGCTGGCACAAACCAAGAAGAGGGGCAAGAACAGAGGAGCCATCATAGACAAAGAAACCTACCCATTTCTCCTTTTCACACTGCCCGAATGCGACGCCATCGCCCAGACTCTCGCCAACAACCACATCAGCGTGGAAGAATACATCGGTGAACTCCCCACCGAGAGAGAGATACGCCGCCTTGACGGCCAAAGCCCCGACATTCTGCACATCTCCACCCACGGATTTTTCTACGGCAACCCGAAAGAAGCCATGAGTATCCCCTACTTCCGACGCTTTAGCCAACTCAACACGATGCTGTGTTCAGGATTGGTCCTGGCTCACGGCGAAGAAACATGGCAGCAGCCTCAGACCGAACTCAGCACAGACAACATCCTCTCCGCCGCCGAACTGGCATCGCTCGACCTGAGCCACACACGTCTGGCTGTGCTGTCAGCATGCGAGACAGGGCTGGGCAGTTTCGAGAGCGATGGTGTTTTCGGTCTACAGCGCGGACTCAAGCAGGCTGGTGTGAAAGCCATCTGCGCCAGCCTCTGGAACGTGAACGACTTCTCCACATCGCAGTTCATGCAGTCTTTCTACAACCTGTGGATTGCAAAATACGGTGGTACAAACATGCAGAAATCCATGAAAGAAGCCATGCTGGAACAAAGGAAACGAACACCATCTCCCTATCATTGGGCACCGTTCGTACTCTACGATGCTGATTTTTAGCCGAAAAATCCTATATAACATCTTAAAAACTAAAATAACCATGAAACTATTTCCTATGGCAATGATTACACGTTGGTGCATACCGACCGTACCACCTCTGCTGAAAAGCAGCCTCATGGCAGCAATAACGACATTGTGCAGCCTGAGCATCGTGGCGCAGGAACCTGTCAGGACAGAACAGAACCAGCCCACACAACACCAAGACAGTCAGGCCAGAGACACGCAGAGCGAGACAGAGAAACGAGTGATGAACTGTGCGGTGATGCTGGGCATGACGTTGGAAACAGTGCTTCGGGAGCAACCCATGATGTTCGATGCAAGACCCTTTGCCGACACGCTCTATCAGGTGCTTTATGTGAAGCCCGAGGACATGAGCACCGCCTCCCGGTACATGGCCAAGACGTATTTGCAAGCCTTCTTCTTCCTGAGCGGAGATGCGCGCATCGACTATCCCGACATGGAGCGGTGTCTGGCCGTGACAGGGAAGAACGCAGCCTTCCACACACAGCCGTTCCTCGTGTGTGCCTACGGCTATTCGCAGTGGGCCAAAGAGCAGGGACTGACCGACAAGGCGATTGCGGCCATGCAACTGGGCTTGAAGGCCCACGACAAACTTTATCCCGACAGCACGACCGTGTTCAGCCAGACATTCAATCTCAACCTGTCTGAAATCTACTACACACAGAAGGAGTGGCGGCTGGCAGGCCGATATGCCGAACGCATGCTGGTTGACATGAACCGTTTGGGACAGAGCGATTCCGAAGAATACTTTGAGACACTGTCGCTTGTGGCATTCACCCATAAGATGTCGGGACAAAAAGTGAAGGCCGACTCGTGTCTGGTGAAGATTCAGCAGCACATGGAAGAACATGGGGAAACCGCCGATGAGAAATATATGGATGTGGTGCTCGACCGCGCCGAGATACAACAATCGTTGGGCCACTACGACCAGGCCGAAAGTCTGCTCGTGAAGGCTCAGAGCAACCTGAAACCCAGTGACGAACTCCATCAAGAAGTGACGCTGGAACTGGCCCAACTCTACACCGCACAAGAGCAGAACGAGAAGGTCATCGCCATCGTGAAGCAAATGCTCTCGCAGTTTGAAAAAACGCCCCCACCCTCAGCCCGCATGCTGATTCCGTGGATTGTCTTCTGCAACAATCCGCTCAGCACCAACGAAGGGCAACGTTTCGTACACCTGTTGCAGAAGATGCAGGACGGCTCGGTGGAGAACATGGCCGTACTGGCCTATGCTTATAGCCATGCCTACGACTACGAAAAAGCCATGCAGACAACTCAGCGCATGGAGGAGGCTTATGCCCAACTCTCTGCCGAAGAGCAGGAAGACCTGCAGGACTGCCTCCAGTCGCTCTACAGCCAGTTGGGCGACATCGACCGGCAAATCGAGTTGGACAAGCAGCAGGTGGCATCGATTGAAAAGGTGGTGGGCAACCGGCACGAACTCTATGCGCGGGCACTGGCCCTGCTGGGCACGACCTACAGTCTGAAGGGCGACTACTACCGCAGTCTGCAGATGCTCGACTCCTGTGTCAACATTCCGGGCATAGACAACGAAGTGCAGATTGGAGCCTACAAAAGCATGGCCGAGGTCTATGCCGACATGGGCGACTTCCGCCGTTCCACCCACTATGCCACCGTGCTGCTCAACCATACCGACGATGCCACCACCCAGCGCGAACTGATGGGTCGCATCGTGGTGAACCTGATTTGCGAACTGGACATTCGGCAGTCCGACATTGACGAGCAAGGCAAGGCCGACACCGACTCGCTCAAGCAGATGCTCATCGACTATGCCAACCGCTCGCTCCGTTTCTGCCAAGAGCACTTTGGCGAAAGCCACATCAACACCATCGAGGCCACCGAGTATCTGGCCGCTGCCTACTATCTGACAGACAACACCGCACAAATGAAGCAGACGCTGCAGACCTTGGAGCAGAACATACGCCAGAACCTGAAGAATCAGCAGTTGCAGAAAATTTATCTGGAAGGACTATCAGTCTATTATCAGGAAATCGGAGAATACTCCAAGGCTCTCTCGCTGGTCGATTCCACCTCGCTGCAAAAGAAAAACGTCATGCTGGCCGAGGCACGAAGCACTCTGGAGGCTCTCTCCGAACTGCATCTCGATATGGGTCACCACTCCCTGGCACAACACTACTTCGAGCAGTTGGCCCACACCCTCATGGCTGCCACCTCCAACCAGATGAACACCCTCACCTCACAAGCCCGGCAACACTACTGGCGCCTCTCGCGCAATGTCCTGTCGGGAGCAGGAAAATACATCCAATCTACCGGAAAGCCTGACCCCTTTGCTGGCACCATCTACGATTTGGCACTCTACACCAAAGACATCCTGCTGGGTTCTGAGCAAGCCTTCGTGCGCGCCGTCAGAAGCACGGGCGACCAAGTCCTCATGGAGAAAATGCGACAGATGATGAACCTCCGCACCGACATCGTGCAGCATCCCGAAATGGCGGCCAAGGAGATGGCAGCCAAAAACCAATATGCCGAACAACTGGAGCGCGAACTGCTGGCCTCGTGCCAGAAAGCCCACATCGGCACACCCAACGAGCAGCAGGCCAACTGGCATCAGGTGCAACAGGCACTGCCCGACTCAGCCATGGCCATCGAGATGGTGCAATACAAACAGCGCGACCATTCCGACCACTACGGAGCCGTGCTGCTGCGCAAGGACTGGACGGCACCCATCTTTGTACCCATGGGCCGCAAGGCACAGTTCGACAGCATCAAGCCCCAAGACCTGAGCCAGCCCACCTGCCAGCAGGTGTGGCAATTCGCCCAACCCTATCTGGAAGGACTCAACGCCATCTATTTCTCCCCCATCGGCATCTTCCATCGCCTGCCCATCGAAGACATGCTCCCAGCCACCCACATAGCCGCCTCCCAGCCTCTCCAACTCTACCGCCTCTCATCGACCCGCCAACTTCTGCCCACCCCCACCGAGTCAGGCCATGACGCTGTGGTCTATGGCGGACTCACCTACAATCTCAGCCCCGAAGAGATGAAACAAAATGCACAGAAGAACGACAGCACACGAGGGGCAGGAGCAGTCATTAGGCTGAAAGAACTGAAGGGAACCGCCATCGAAGCCGACTCCATCGTGCGGCTCATCAGCGAAAGCCCCCAGGCCAACATGGCCGTCACCCCCTATCGGGGCAAGGAAGGCACCGAAGAATCGCTGAAGGCACTGAGCGGACAGCGTAAGCAACTGCTCCACATCGGCACCCACGGCTTCTACTCTCCCCAGAGCCGCACGGCTGCCAGCCTCTCCCTGATGCACGGACTGCTGCCTGTGGCCAACGCCGAAGACATCGCACTGGCACAAAGCGGCCTCTACATGGCCGGAGGCGACAACAAAAAACTGGGGCAGACCATTCCCGACGGAGTGGACGATGGCGCTCTGACAGCCCAAGAGATTGCAGCGCTCGACTTCCGAGGACTGAACCTCGTCACCCTCTCCGCCTGCCAATCGGCCATGGGCGACATCAGCAGCGACGGTGTGTTTGGCCTGCAACGAGGTTTCAAGAAGGCTGGCGCACAGAGCATCCTCATGTCGCTGTGGAACGTGGACGACGAAGCCACCTGCCTGCTCATGACCGAGTTCTACCGCCACTGGATAGGCGAACAGAAGTCCAAGCACGAAGCACTGGAACAAGCAAAACGCACCGTGCGCTCCCACAAAGAGAAAGGTTGGGACTCACCCAAATACTGGGCGGCCTTCATCCTGCTCGACGGACACAAATAGAGCGTACAGACCTCGTGTTTCCATCCAAGTTTTCAGATGTCTGCCTTACGCCTTCGGCGGCTTGAAAAAAACAAAAAGCCCGCTAAGCGGTAAAAAGACTTTCGACAATTCAGTTTTTTATCTTTTACACCATACCTCAAAAAAAAAAACATGAACCTCTACAATTCGCAAGAAGAAGTCAGACAAATCATCATCAGCGACATGGTGAACAAAAGAGGAACAATCGTTCCCATCATTGGCGATGACACCATCGTGTACAAAGAGAACGGAACGGGAAAAGAAATTCCGTTCCAGGAGTTTATCGTACAGGAGTTCCTGAAGAAATACCCCCAGATAGAAGTAGGCGACAACGTGCTCGCGTCGATGAAGAACCGAGGCTACTACGGACTCTCCCTGCTGTCGCAACACTACGACGTGACAGGCCGATACCTCGACGACTTCATGGATTTTGTCAAAAAGAACCAGTCCTGCATCCAACTCCGGCAGGAAGTCTCCGATTTCCTCGCCACGTTCAACTTCCCCATCATCATCACCACCCTCTGCTTCGACATCATCGAGCGGCAGTTGGAAGGGAAGATAGAGAGTTACAAAACCATCTGGTACAAACTCAAGCAGAACAACAGCGCACTGCCGCCCAGATGCGTCTATCACATCTTCGGACAAGCCACGGACGGCTCCAAATGGGTGTCCGACGAGGATTTGCTGCTCACCTTCCTCCTCTCCCACAACAGCCACGACCACGGAGCGACAGGACTGACCAACTATCTGAAGGAGAACGAAAAGAAACTCTTTGTGCTCGGCTGCAACCTGCCCAACTGGCTCTTCCGCTTCCTGTGGCAACCCACCAAGGCGGAAAGCAGCAGCAGCCTGAAGACTACCCAGGGCTACTGGATTCACAAGGAGAAGCCCGAAGAGAGTTTTGAGAACTTCCTGAAGAAGAAGAACTTCTCAGCCGACGAGCAGGTGAAGGACATTCTGGTGAAGGCCACCCAGATGCTGCAAGAGGAGCAACGGAAGGAGGCAGAGGCACGCGAAAAGACGATGGATGCCGAAGAACATTTCGACGTGTTCATCTCCTATGCCAGCGAAGACCGCCCCATCGCCACCAGCATCTTCGAGGCCCTGAAGAACATGCACGTGAAGGCATGGTTCGACGACCGGGGCAAGGGAGAAATCACACCCGGCCAGCCCTATTGGCAGAAGATAGAGAACGGCATTAAGCATTCGGCCCACTTCATGCCCATCATCACTGGAAATTGGGTTCACAAAATGACCAACACTTCAAGTCTAAAAGACGAAACGAATATGGCACGTGAATGGTTGGAGGAATGCAGAAAAAGTGACAGCCCCATACAACTGAAGGACAACTATTCTATTCCTGTGATTATCAAGGATTCTGTATATAATAACGTTCCGATTATAAATACGTATGTTGAAAGTCTTTCGGCTTGTGGAATTCTTCCAATATCTCTTTTTCAGAAGATTTCCAGTCGGATGTTCGATGGGAAGGATATAAGTTTTTTTGAGAAAATAGAATGGTAAAACACACACAACGATGACTGACCATACATTTTTAGGGCTGAAGCCCTATTCCGAAGATGACGCCGACCGATTCAAGGGGCGCACAGAAGAGTCGCAGGAACTCTTCAAGTTGATTGTCCGCAACGACTACACCGTATGCTACGCCGAGTCGGGCGAGGGCAAGACCTCACTGCTCAATGCAGGCGTGTTTCCCCTGCTGAGAGAGAACATGTACTTCCCCATCGAAATCACGTTCACCGAAAACGACTTCCAGACCACCCCCGACCGCTTCGACCGCATCATCGACCGCTGCATCAGCGACTCCATCGCGGCCTACAACGAGAAGAACCAGGACATCAGCATCGAATACCGGCTCTGCACCACCGACTTCAGTGGCATGGAGACACAAAGCCAGTTGCAGCAGGAACTGAGCCAACACTCCTGGTGGAAACTCAGAAACTACAAGCCACAGGCCATGGGCCTGACCTTCACCCCCGTGTTCGTGTTCGACCAGTTCGAAGAAGTCTTCTCCCTGCCCGGCTCCACCGTCTGGACCCACACCTTCTTCAAGTGGCTCGAAGAGGTGTCGGCCGACACTTGCCCCGACCACCTCATCAGCACCATCAGGAGCATGATTGGAGCCGATGCCGCCTTCCCGGCCATCAAAGAAGACAAAGACTTCAAGGCCGTCTTCTCGCTGCGCAAGGAGTTCATGGGCGAACTGGACTACTGGGCCATGCAGCAATGCTTCATCCCGGCCCTGAAAGACAACCGCTACTGCCTCAAGCCCCTCACCTACCTCGGCGCCCAGAAGGTGATGCAGCAGCAGTCGCGCTTCGAGGCTGCCAAGGTGGAGCAGGTGCTGCACCACTTCGTCAGCCTCTACTCGCGAGAACCCCATCGCACCATCAGCAAAAACCTTCCGGCCATCCCTGCCCTGCTCCTCTCCGTGGTCGGCGACTCGTGGGAGAAAGACCTCCACTCTTTCGACACCGCCGACATCGCCCAGTCGCTCAACCAGATTCTGGAGCGGTTCTACAACGAGACCCTCTCTGCCGTGGTCACAGAACTGACCCAGGCCGACCACAACACCCCGCCAGCCACCCTGCGCCACGACATCGACACCGCCCTCTTCGCCCTGGTCGATGCCAACAGCAAGCGAGTGAGAACCAAGACCACCTCCTCCGTGCTCACCGCCATCCACTTCGACCAGAAATACCAGAAAGCCCTCAGCGACCACCGCATCATCAAAGTGTCCAAAATCGAAGGCGAGGACTACGTGGAGATAGTCCACGATGCCCTCTGCCCCATCGTCAACAAGAAGAAAGAGGAACGACTGGCAGCGGAAGCCAAGGAAAAGATGAGGGCACAGACACGGAAGATGAGAATGTGGCTGGCAGGTGCAGCGGCGATCATATTGGTGGCGGTGGGGGTGATTGGCTATATTCTTTTGTTATATGGTCAAATTAAAGAACAAAATATTCAAATCAAGAACCAAGGAAGCACCATTGCAAGCCAAGAGGCACAATTGCGCCACGAACGAGACTCCATCCAACAGACCAACAGCCGACTGGAGCAAGTCTTGCAGAGCCTGCAACTCGCCAACCACGAGAAAGACAGTGCCAATAACCAACTCATCTTATCATACCAAAAACTTTCAGAGAATGAAAGACAACTGCTAAGGGCTAACGAAGGCTTTCAGACCAATTTATCACGGGTGTTAGCAGAACAAGCCAATCGATTGACGGACAATCATGATTCCTATTTGGCACGATTGATTGCCCTGCAAGCATTACCTCCTTATCGACCTTATACGATAGAGGCAGAAATAGCATTGCGCAATGCCTGTCAGCATAATGAGGGAATATTACGAGGACATACATACTCTGTCAATTCCGCCTCCTTCAGCCCTAACGGGAAATATATCGTCTCGGCATCAAGGGACAATACCATCAGAATATGGGATGCTAAAACAGGAAAGCAAGTGGGAGAACCATTGAAGGGACATACATCCTATGTCAAATCCGCCTCCTTCAGCCCCGACGGAAACTCTATCGTTTCGGCATCATGGGACAATACCATCAGAATATGGGATGCAAAAACAGGAAAGCAAGTGGGAGAACCATTGGAGGGACATACATACTCTGTCAATTCCGCCTCCTTCAGCCCCGACGGAAACTCTATCGTTTCGGCATCATCGGACAATACCGTCAGAATATGGGATGCAAAAACAGGAAAGCAAGTGGGAGAACCATTGAAGGGACATACACACTATGTCTATTCCGCCTCCTTCAGTCCTGACGGGAACTCTATCGTGTCAGCATCCGCGGACAATACCGTCAGAATATGGGATGCGAAAACAGGAAAGCAAGTGGGAGAACCATTGAAGGGACATACATCTTCAGTCTATTCCGCCTCCTTCAGCCCTGACGGGAACTCTATCGTTTCGGCATCATGGGACAATACCATCAGAATATGGGATGCTAAAACAGGAAAGCAAGTGGGAGAACCATTGAAGGGACATACAGACGATGTCAATTCCGCCTCCTTCAGCCCTGACGGGAACTCTATCGTTTCGGCATCAGATGACAATACCGTCAGAATATGGGATGCTAAAACTGGAAAGCAAGTGGGAGAACCATTGAAGGGACATACAGACAATGTCTATTCCGCCTCCTTCAGCCCCGATGGGAACTCTATCGTTTCGGCATCATGGGACAATACCATCAGAATATGGGACACAAAAACTGGAAAGCAAGTGGGGAAACCGTTGGAGGGACATACAGACTTTGTCCGTTCCGCCTCCTTCAGTCCTGACGGGAACTCTATCGTTTCGGCATCAGGGGACAATACCATCAGAATATGGCATGCTAAAACAGGAAAGCAAGTGGGAGAACCATTGAAGGGACATACAGGCATTGTCAATTCCGCCTCCTTCAGCCTCGACGGAAACTCTATCGTGTCGGCATCTGATGACAATACCATCAGAATATGGGATGCTAAAACTGGAAAGCAAGTGGGAGAACCATTGGAGGGACATACAGGCTGGGTCTATTCCGCCTCCTTCAGCCCCGACGGAAACTCTATCGTCTCGGCATCAGCGGACAAGACCATCAGAATATGGGATGCTAAAACTGGAAAGCAAGTGGGAGAACCATTGGAGGGACATACAGGCTGGGTCTATTCCGCCTCCTTCAGCCCCGACGGAAACTCTATCGTCTCGGCATCATCGGACAATACCATCAGAATATGGGATGCAAAAACTGGAATGCAAGTGGGAAAACCATTGGAGGGACATACAGGCATTGTCAATTCCGCCTCCTTCAGCCCTGACGGGAACTCTATCGTTTCGGCATCATGGGACAATACCGTCAGAATATGGGATGTAAAAACTGGAAAGCAAGTGGGAGAACCATTGAAGGGACATACATCCCCTGTCTATTCCGTCTCCTTCAGTCCTGACGGAAAGCACATTGTCTCGGCATCTAAAGACCACACCATCCGCATTTGGGACATCCCCACCCTCGACCAACTCATCCAAGAAACCACCGAACGATTCAAAGACAGGCAACTCACGCCTGAGGAGCGGCGACAGTACTATCTGGAATAGCCCCGTCCGCTCCATCCGCTCCATCATCGCGCAGCAATATGTTTGACACAAAAAATATATGGCTATCCGCAATCGTACCACCAAAGTCCCGAAGGGACGAGAGACTATAGGCAGGCGGTGGAGTCCTGAAAGGACGGAACCCCTGCTGATGTGGACTCCCTAAGGGAACTCCGAAGGAGTGACGGCCTCCCCAAAGGGGATTATCACCGAAAGAGTCTGTCGCCCCGTCGGGGTTTGGCGGGTGTTACATTCATTAGCAGGGGTTCCGTTCGCTCCGCTCACTCCACCGCCTGTCTATGGTCTCATCGTCCCTTCGGGACTTTGGTGGTGCGATTGCGGATAATCATAAGTAGGTGAACAAAAATAGTTTAACGTCAATTCGATGACTTCGAACAAAAATAATTCATGAAAAATTCGTGGTTAATTCATGGAAATTCGTGTTTTATTTTAGTCATAAATTATCATGAATTAACCACGAATTTTCCATGAATTGAATAGTTGTATTTTTCGTCGAATTCACGTTAGTTTATATGATGCGGCAAGCCGCATTGTTTTCTCGGACAATAATTACCA
>DGSP01000086.1:0-1806 GCA_002393555.1 Prevotellaceae bacterium UBA4359 | reverse complement strand
GCTTGCGGCGAAAAGAAGAGACATTATTGTATAAGATAATTTTGTGTAGTTACTTATTTTCTTTTGTTTTTTCTTATTTTTTTCAAGCCGCCAAAGGCGTAATCCTTACACCGAACTCACGTTAAAAATATTCATGGTCATTCGTGGGTATTATATGGACATTCACGTTAAATATATAAGCCTTTGGCTTTCTCTTTTCACGTATAATGTCCATATAACACCCACGAATGACCATGAATTTTTGTTAGAATTTCAATGAACGATTGGGGCTAAGCCCTCTCATCACGGTTCCGGCTCCTCCTCAGGCTTGAGGCTCACGGCAGCGGCTTCGCTCATGTCGAGGCCGGAGAGCATGTCCTTGAATGCCTTGCCGGGATAGAACTGCACCTTCTTCACGGTCACCGTCTCCAGGGTGGTCTCCTGCAGGGAGCGGGCGGTCTTGGAGTTGAAGGTGGGCTTGAACGAGCCGAAGTCGCCCATCTTCACGCCGTGGCCAATCTCCATGTAGTGGACCAGACGGTTGACCAGCGCATCGATGACGGCACGGGTCTGTGCGGGGTTGACGCCACACGACTGGCTGCACTCGCTCACCAACTGGGCGAAAGTGACCTGCGGATAGGTCAACTGACGCAACTTGAACACTTCGGGCTTCTCCTCACGGTAGGTGAGGCGCACCTTTGCTTTACGATACTGGATTCCCATAATTTTGTCTCCTTTCTTTTTTTAATGGGGGTTCATAATAAAGTTAATTAACACTATTTCAACTCTTGTGAGTTTTACTAAAGTTTCGGAAGTGTTTTTCCACAACGGATTGCACGGATTATACGGATTTTTTGAGCCTTGGCGGCTCCTGCCATTCGGATTGTTCTGCATCTGGCCATCGTCGCCCCTGCGACGAAAATCCGTGAAATCGGTGTAATCCGTTGTAAAAATATATCCGAAATTTGAGTGAGTTTTATCTTTTTGAGGGGGAGTTAGAGGTTTGTATTTGTTTTTATCGGTTTTTATTTGTTTTTTTCAAAGTGACATTCAGTCACTTTACACGTCCGCCGAAGGCGTATAATCCTCAGAGCAGCCTCAGGTTTTTCACCTCCAGCCACATCGGCTCCTCCATCGCATAGGCTTGATAGACCAGTGCGGTGAGTTGGTCAAACACCTCCTTCGAGTGCACCAGGTCGCGGTATTCCTCCTCCTCGTGGCCGTCTGGCTCGCCCACCAGCACCGTGTTGGGCTTCACCTGTGCGGTGTAGTCCCAGCCGATGCGGCAGCAGCGGTGGCCGGGACTCTTCACCACAGTCAGGGTCATGGGACTCATCTCGGTGCCCATCACCTTGAGGGCAAACACGCCGCAGGCCAGACAACACTTGGAGCACCCGGGGAAAGCCTCGACATACTGTGCGAAACGAGGCTCCCGGGCCTCTCCACGGAGAAGCACCTTGCCGTCTTCTCCCACGACGCTCATCACGCTCTTCGTGATGCGCCAGTCGCCATAATAACGTTCTAAGACGATTTTCATAATGGTTCATTCATAAATTAAACTGAAACAATCCTTTCACCTCAAAAGCAAGCGTTTATCGCCGATTCAATCGGCTTGTGACTTCTCTTCTGATTTCTACTACAAAGTTACGATTTTTTCTCGAACTGTGCAAGCAATCCACCCACTTTTTTTGAGAAAAAATGAAGTTTTAATGATACGCCTTCGGCGTAATTCTTACATCGAACTCACATTAAAATCCTAAAAAAATCTGTAATCTGTGGTGTAAAAATTTTATGATTGAGTCCTACTATTGGTGCAATATTTTTAAG
>DGSP01000019.1:32510-32944 GCA_002393555.1 Prevotellaceae bacterium UBA4359 | reverse complement strand
CGCTTTATTCGTTGTTGAAAATGAAACGTTTGGAACTTCCGAAACTTAAATAAGATAATACGACTATCCGCAATCGTAGAAAATTATCGTCAATTATTGAAAATTATCGTCCAAGAAAGAACAAGCCGCTTGCGGTGGCTGCGGACACTGGTGGACAGGGGGTCATGAATACAGTTCGTGCAGGACTTCCAGGGACTTGAGTTCGGGGAAGTTGGGGATGTGGAGGCGGTAGTAGAGGTTGAGCACGTGGAGGATGCGCTGCCGTTCACTGCGGGAGAGGCGGAAGAGGTGCATGGTGGAGTAGTCCATGCGGAAGAGTGTGGGAAGGGCGGCAGCCTCGGCTCCGTGGAGGAAATGGGCGTGGGTGGGCTGACGGTCGCAGTAGGTACCAGCCATGAGGTCGAAGTAAAGCCTCCCCCTGCCCCCTCCCAAGG
>DGSP01000019.1:0-32385 GCA_002393555.1 Prevotellaceae bacterium UBA4359 | reverse complement strand
CCTTGGGAGGGGGCAGGGGGAGGCTCAAGTTGGGGTATATGCCGATGAAGCGGCTCAGGTGCATGAGGAAGGCGAGGTGGAAGTTGGCGATGGAGGCTGGGGAGGGGGCGAGGTCGAGCCACTGGAGGGAGGACTCGACATAGCGGTAGAGCGGCTCGTTCTCTTTCTCCTCGCGCAGGGCGGCAGAAAGGAACTCGGCCAGGAAGAGGGCGAGGGTGGATTTGACGGGCGAAAAGGGGATATCCACATAATTATAATATGTGCGCACGTCGGAAGGACGGGGCAGCCTGCCCATGTTGGGGCGGATTTCCGACTGAAACTCCACCATGGAGAGGGGTTGCCAGAAGGAGACGCTGCGCACGGTGCGCCGGGCACGTTGCACGGAGGCCATGAACGACTGGCGTCCACGGCTGAGGGTGAAGAGGTCAACGATGAGCGACGTGTCGCCATACTTCACTGTGCGGAGCACTATGCCTCGAATGGTTTCCTGCATAAAACTGAGCGCAAAGGTAGAAAAAATTTCGCTTTTTCTTTTTTTTTCATGAACTTTGTCTTATATTTGCATCACAAAAAGTGAAAAGATATGGAAAAGACGGCATTAACGACCTTACGCAACTACATTTACGAAGCACTCACTCCCAGCGACATACAATGGTTGGGAGCAGAACTGACGGCGTATGCACAAAGCAATTGGGAGAATCTGCCACCTTACACTATGACGGAGATTAACGCCATGATTGATGAGTCGGAGAGACAGTCTGTCAATGGAGAAGTGTCTGAGAGCGAAGACATGTTTCAGCGACTCGATGCAACATTTCGGGAAGCCGTATGAAGGTAAAGTGGACATATCAGGCAGAAGAACAACTGACCCAAACGGCTTTTTACATACAGCGATGCTTCGGGCAAAAAGAAAGGCGTCACTTTCTGAACGCAGTCTATGAGGCAAATGCACTATTATCAGCCAATCCGAACATTGGAGCAGTAGAACCACTTCTTTCCGACCGTCCTTCAACATATCGCAGTCTGATAGTGAATCGTCTGAACAAAATTGTCTATCGGATGTACGAAGATTACATAGAAGTAGCAGCCTTTTGGGACACTCGACGAGAACCCCAGAAACTTATCAATGATGTAGAATAACAACCTAATCTGAATCCATTGCCTATGTAACAAAACTGACATAAAGACATATTAAGAAGAAGCGTCTGCTTAGAATCTTGTTCTTTCCTAATCCGCCAAATCAAAAGAACACACAAGAGAGTAAGGCTTGGATACTCACGCTGTTGGGGTGGGTTTTTACTCGTTTTGCTCAGCCACAGAAGGGCATCAACATTGTCCACCTGAAGGATGGAGGCATGAAGAAAATACTTGTGAAATAGCACTCCTACGCACTTTAGTCAAAAGGCTTCCAACCTCCTTTTTGCAGGGAGGACAGTCATTTTTACATCGACCCATAAGAAAGAGATGGTTCTTGTACGAGTTTTTTTAATGAGGAAGCGAAAAAAGTGGCGAAAAGTTTTGGCAGTTCGGGAAAAAGTGCGTACCTTTGCACTCGCAAATGAAAATTTGCTTTTAGGTTGGCCCATTCGTCTATCGGTTAGGACGAGAGATTTTCATTCTCTAAAGAGCAGTTCGACTCTGCTATGGGCTACCAGCCCACATGCTGGGCGTTTTTTATGTCTCGCCATCGGGACAACCAAACAAAAGGAGATGGGTGCGAGGTCACAGCGCCATACCACATCGGACTCCACCTGCCCACACGCTGGGCGAAATTCAAAACAATTAAAAACAATCAAAAAAAACTAAAGACAAATGGCACACCACAAGTCATGTTTGAAGCGTCTCCGCCAGAACGAGAAGCGCAGACTCCACAACCGCTACTACGCTAAGACCATGCGTAACTACCTCCGCGACATCCGCAACGAGAAGGACAAGGAAACTGCACAGCAGATGTTCCCGAAACTTCAGAAGATGCTGGACAAGTTGGCTAAGCAGAACATCATCCACTGGAAGAAGGCTGCCAACCTGAAGTCGGGCACCGCGAAGATGATTGCGAAGTTGGCTTGAAAAAAAGCGGACGAAGGAAGCATAGCAAAAACAACATTTCAATAGAGACAAGAAGGTCGGAACCTGAAAGAGGATTCCGACCTTTTTATGCCTCGGAAAAACGAAATTCGGAGTCCTAAAATCATCGGTTGCGAAGTTTTTTCCCCATAGGGGAACTTTTCTTTGTTTTTTATTTTCGTACATGAAGAAAAATCCGTAACTTTGTAACGTAATACAGAGAATATAAAGAGAACAGAAAAACAATGGATGAAACGCAAATGAACGGGGCGGACTATTCCGCCAGCAACATCCAAGTCCTGGAGGGCTTGGAGGCCGTGAGAAAACGCCCCGCCATGTATATCGGCGACATCAGCGAGAAGGGTCTTCACCATCTCGTTTATGAAACCGTGGATAACTCTATCGATGAGGCGCTGGCAGGCTTCTGTACGCACATCGAAGTGACCATCAACGAAGACAACTCTATCACCGTGCAGGACAACGGACGTGGCATCCCTGTGGATATGCACGAGAAGGAGCATCGCAGCGCACTCGAAGTGGTGATGACGGTGCTGCATGCCGGTGGTAAGTTTGACAAAGGCTCCTACAAGGTGTCAGGCGGTCTGCACGGTGTGGGTGTGAGTTGTGTGAACGCACTTTCCACGCACATGACTTCGCAGGTGTTCCGCGACGGCAAGATTTATCAGCAGGAGTATGAGAAGGGTAAGCCGCTCTACGACGTGAAGGTGGTGGGCGAGACGGAACTGCGTGGCACTCGTCAGCAGTTCTGGCCCGACAAGACCATCTTCATCACCACTACTTATAAATATGACATCCTGGCCAACCGCATGAGGGAACTGGCCTATCTGAACGCGGGCATCAAGATTACGCTGACCGACATGCGTCTGGACAAGAACGCTGAGGTGGGCATTGAGGGTGTGCGTCAGGAGGTGTTCTACAGCGAGGGAGGCCTGAAGGACTTTGTGCGCTACATCGACTCCACCCGTGTGTGCCTGTTTGACGATGTGATTTATCTGAACACTGAGAAGCAGAACACGCCTATCGAGGTGGCCATCATGTATAACACGTCGTACAGCGAGAACATCCACTCCTATGTGAACAACATCAACACCATCGAAGGTGGTACGCACCTGCAGGGTTTCCGCACGGCTCTGACGCGTGTGCTGAAGAAGTATGCCGATGACAACAAGATTACGGAGAAACTGGAGAAGCAGAAGATTGAAATCAGCGGCGAGGACTTCCGCGAGGGTCTCACGGCGGTCATCAGTGTGAAAGTGGCTGAGCCCCAGTTCGAGGGACAGACCAAGACGAAACTGGGCAACAGCGAGGTGGCTGGTGCTGTGCAGCAGGCTGTGGGCGAGGCTCTGACCTACTATCTGGAAGAGCATCCGAAAGAGGCGAAGATGATTATCGACAAGGTGGTGCTGGCGGCAGAGGCCCGTGTGGCAGCACGTACAGCCCGCGAGAAGGTGCAGCGCAAGAATCCGATGAGCGGCGGCGGCCTGCCCGGCAAACTGGCCGACTGTTCGGACAAGGATGCGGCCAACTGCGAGATGTTCATTGTCGAGGGTGACTCGGCAGGTGGTTCTGCCAAGCAAGGCCGTGACCGCCATTTCCAAGCCATCCTGCCTATCAGAGGTAAGATTTTCAATGTGGAGCGCGTGAAATGGCATCAGGCTTTCGAACACGAGGAGGTGAACAACATCTTCCAGGCGTTGGGCGTGAAGTTCGGACTGAACCCCGAAGACCAGAAGGAGGCGAACTACGAGAAGTTGCGCTACTACAAGACCATCATCATGACCGATGCCGATGTCGATGGCTCGCACATCGACACGTTGCTGATGACGCTTTTCTTCCGCTTCTTGCCTCAACTCATTCGCGACGGACGACTCTACATCGCCACTCCCCCACTCTACAAGTGCACGAAGGGTAAAATCAGCGAATACTGCTACGACGAGGCAGCCCTGCAACGCTTCATCGACACCTACGGTGAAGGGTCGGAGGATAAGATTAAGGTGCAACGCTACAAAGGTCTGGGTGAGATGAATCCCGAACAACTGTGGGAGACCACCATGAACCCCGCTACACGACTGCTGAAGCAGGTGACCATCGATGATGCAGCCGAGGCTGACTACACGTTCTCCATGCTCATGGGCGAAGACGTGGGGCCACGCCGCGAGTTCATCGAGAAGAACGCCACCTACGCCAACATCGATGCGTAAGGGGGAGTCTTGGGTCAATCTAAAGCAGAAAATTTCATTCAATTCTTACATATATTCTCGTGCCGACCATCCAGAAGTGATTCTAACCGAGCCGGCGCACCTTTTTCCGGTAGCCCATAACGATGGGAGGAAAAAGTAAAACCGAGAGGCATTTCCGGCGTGGAAATACCTCTCGGCTCTTTTTATACGGCTCCCCTTCTTTCTGGTCAGCCGTTTTTTCTACTCAGCAATTTTTTCAACTGAAAAGGATGGGCGCACCAGGCTCAACAGAATTGGTTCGGTTGGAGTTGATGTCGGTGAGTTGACGCAGCGTCTCCTTCGAGCGTTTGTAGGTGGGCGAGGTCTCCACCATGCTGATGACATCCTCGTTGTCAAGGTCTTCTTCGCGGAAGATGTAACTATAGACAGGACGCCGGATGATGCTGTGGTTCTTGTCGGGACCATAGATGGTTTCGCGGCGGTGAGCCCTTTCTGCTTCCTGCTCTGCACGTTCTGCAGCGCGCTGTTGCTCTTCTTTGTCGCGAGCAATGAGGCGGTTGCTCATATCCTCCGAGTCAATGTCTTCCACACCAAATCCAGTGGCGAGGATGGTAATCTTCACCTGGTCGGTCAGCGACGGGTCAACCGACAGACCCCACTTGGTCTCCACATCGTCGCGCTTCACCTTGGCCATGAACTCATGCACCTCGTTCATCTCATCCATCATCAAGGCACTGTTGCCTTCGCTGGACTCATCTGGCACGGAGATACGAATGAGAATCTTGGTGGCACGGTAGATGTCACGGTCGTTGAGGAGCGGAGAGTTCAACGCATCGTTGATACCCTTCGTCACACGGTTCTCGCCCGAGCCATAGCCAGTGCTCATGATGGCCACACCGCCATCTTTCAGGACGGTGCTTACATCGTTGAAGTCGAGGTTGATAATGCCATGCATGGTGATGATTTCGGCGATAGAACGGGCCGCATTGCACAGTGTGTCGTCGGCCTTGGCAAACGCCTTGATGACTGTGAAGTCCTGATAAATCTCGCGGAGACGCTCGTTGTTGATGACAAGCAGCGCATCCACATTCTTGCTCATTTCTTCCACACCATCGAGAGCCTGGTCTATCTTTTTGTTACCTTCCCAACGGAAGGGGATGGTGACAATGCCCACCGTCAAGATGCCCATGTCCTTGGCGGTCTTGGCAATGAGCGGTGCTGCGCCTGTGCCTGTACCACCACCCATACCAGCAGTGATGAAGGCCATCTTTGTGCCATCAGAGAGCATGTTCTTGATGGCCTCGATGGACTCCTCGGTGGCCTTGCGGGCCTTGTCGGGGCGGTTGCCTGCTCCGAGACCCTCGCTGCCCAGTTGAATCTTCTCAGGCACAGGAGAGTCCTGCAATGCCTTATTATCGGTGTTACAAACAACGAACGTGACATCGTGGATGCCTTCATTGTACATGTGGTTGACAGCATTGCTTCCGCCGCCGCCAACGCCAATCACCTTGATGATGCTTGTGGTGCCTTTCGCAAAGTTGAATACACCAAAATTCTCTTCTTCTGCCATATCTTATTCTGGGTTTTTCTTAGTTATTATCTTCACTAACAATGTCGGAAATCATTCCCTTTAAACGTCCCCACGCACTGTTTTCCCTGTTAGCCTTGTTCACATTGGTAGTCAGTTCTTCTACAGCCGCCTTCAAGAGTTCGGCCAACTCTGCCCCTTCCTTCAGGCTTTGCTTGAACTTATCTTTACCCTGGAGCGCCTGCGCTGCCTTCTCATACTTCTCGCCAATAGCCTCGTCAAGGATATTCAGCGAGAGTTCCTTTGCACGTGCTCGCACCTTCTTCTCACTGCCATACTTCTTCAGTTCCTCGTCCTGTTTCTTCACCTTATCAATAGCAGAGCGGATGGCACCCTTGACACCGTCAAAAGCGATGGCATCCTGTGCCTCTGCTGCAGCGGCTGCATCGGCCTCTTCCTGACGGCGACGACGTTCGTCCTCCTTCTCCTGCTGAACAAACATGTCATTGGGATTGTTGAGAATCTCGCCGCCACACGAAACAGTGCCGGCAAGCAGCAGCGAAAGCACAGTAGTGGATTGCACACTGTCAAGCGCAATGCCCGAAGCATTGGAGGTTTTCACCACCATTTGGTTCACCTTATTGGCAATGCGCACCTTCTCTATCTTTGTCGTCTTGATAAATGCCTTGACAATGTTCTTCATGTTGGCACCGCCACCCGTGATGACGAGACCAGCCAGAAGTTTGTCGCTATAGTCGGAGTTGACAATCTGGTTGCTCACATTGGCAATGATTTCATTCATACGTGCCTCCACCACAGTCTTGATGGTTGTCACCTCTATCTGGCGGCCATCGGAGGTCGTGTAATACTGAGGCTCCGCATCGTCCGACACTTCCATATCCCGGCAAGCATCTCCGTATTTCAGTTTCACATCCTCCGTCTCGGCCTCGTCGATGGGCAAAGTAGCCAAATCCTTGTTGATGTTGCTGCAACCCAGCGGAATGGTCACCAAATAGCGAACGATGTTATTCTTATAGACCAGCAATGTGGTGGTGTCTGCCCCCAGGTCAACCAACGCACATCCCGAACGTTTCTCAGCATCGGTCAGCACACTGTTGGCAAGTTGAAGTGGAGAAATCAAACTCTCCTCAATACCCACACCCACCGTGCTGAACACCGTTTCCAGATTGGCACGAAGATTGTTCTTCGCTATCACATCGAGAAACTCGCCTTCAATGTTGGTGCCCATCACGCCCACAGGGTCTGCTATCAGGTTCGAATCAACCCTATATTCCTGAGGAAAGTTCTCCAGCACCTCATAGTCATTATAAGGAATCTCGTAACTTTCCTGACGGATAGCATCGATGGCTTCGTTGGTGATATAACTCTGGGTCAGCAAGTTGCGCTTAATCACGCACTTGTATGAACGCATTGACTGACCACCGATTCCCACATACACCCGTGAGATTTTTGCCTTAAGCACCGCCTCAAGTTTGGTGATGATGCTGTTGACACTCTGGTATGTCTTCTCAATGTTGTAAACGACACCCCGCTTCACACACCCTGCGGTCTTTTCCTCCGCATAGGCGAGAATCTGCATTGTGCCATCCTTTTTCCTGCCGGCGATACCCGAAATCTTGGAAGAGCCAAGTTCTATCGCCACAATAAATTCTTTATCCGAACCTGCCATATACTGTAAACTTTTATTAATCGTACTAAAAACGTATTCTTTTCACTTTTTCTTGACTATCAAACCCTTCTGCGCCGTTTTTCCTATTTCCGTTTGGTGCAGATGATTTGGTTTTCATACTCAAGGTTCACCCTTGCATACTTTTCCCACCCCACAGTCTTCACCGCCTTTTCGTAGAAGAGTTCCAACTTATGAAGTTTCTTCTGAAAGTTGTCCATCGAACCCAGATAGACAATCTGGTCGCCCACACGAGGAACGAGTTCCACCACACGCTCACCTTTTCGGTTTTTCAGCACATAAATCTGCTCTATCTGGTTGTTCCAAAACTCGTCAGTCTGCAAGAACTGTCCAAACTCAGCCAAACGAGTGCTGGCAAACTTCTCGTCGATGTTGCCCGAAGCCACAATCAGGCTGGTGGCATAGTTCTTGTTGGGGATGACCTTGCCATGCGCATCCACAAAGTAACTATCCTTGCCATCAGGCATCACCAGCATCACAGGGATTCGTTGCTCCACATTGATGCAGAGTTTTCCATTCGCCGACTTGTAACATTCCACCTTCGAAATGAAGTCGTTACCCCTGATGGTCTCCTCTATTTTCTTCGTATCGACATCTCGCATCAGCATTCCTTTCGGATAGACATGCGCATTCTTCAGCAGGTCTTCCAAATCCTTCTCATCCACAAACACCGACTTCTCATCTTGCTGCACGACCAGTTCCACCGTCACACACCGTTCGTCCGCATCTGGTCCCGACAAGAAAATCATCGCATAAGCGACATAGGCCACCAACCCCAAGAAGAGCAATGACACCAATGAGAATTTGACAATTTTCTTTACTTTCACGGTCTATTATTTTTTTCTTGTCCTTACTATCTTCCCCACTCCATCCTCAGCCTTTTTCTCACTCTTTATCAATCCGTTTCACCTGCATCCGAGAGCAGCACATCTCTCATCTCACTCCGAAAGAATCGCCGTTATCTGCGGAACGAAGTTTTCTATATCGCCAGCCCCCAAAGACATCAGCACATCGAAATTCCTTTGTTTCGCCACATCGAGGATGTCCTCTTTGTGAATCAGGTGCTTCTCTATGCCCTCGCGCAGATTGTCGTAAATCAGTTGGCTCGTCACCCCTGGGATGGGCTGCTCACGCGCCGGATAGATGTCGCACAGATACACGGTGTCCAGCAGCGAGAGTGCAGCGGCAAACTCCTTGTAGAAGTCACGGGTGCGGGTGTAGAGATGGGGTTGGAAGATAGCCGCTATCTTCTTGTCTTTGTACAACTCACGCACCGACTTCACACTCTGCTCTATCTCGTTCGGATGGTGGGCATAGTCGCTGAGAAACACCATCTTGTCAGTCTTCACCTTAAAGTCGAAACGGCGGTCAACCCCCCGGAAACTCTTCATGCCACTGCGGAGTTCATCGTCTGTCACCCCATTCAGGATGGCCAGAGCCATCGCGGCAATGCCGTTCTCGATGTTGATGCTGACAGGCACACCCAACTGGATGTCCTTCACCACCCCATTAGGATGCACAAAGTCAAACACAATCTCACCACCGCCAATGCGGATGTTCTCAGCATGGAAATCACCCTCCTCGCGCGAGTATTCATACACCTTCACACCCTCCTGCACATCGGCCCGCATCTCCAGTCCCTTGTGGATAATCAGCGCACCTCCCGGCTGAATGAGCGTGGTGTAGTGGCGGAAACTCTCCAGATAGGCCTCCTTCGTTCCGTAGATGTCCAGATGGTCAGGGTCGGTGGCCGTAATCACGGTCATGTAGGGTCTCAGCCAATGGAAAGAGCGGTCAAACTCATCGGCTTCTATCACTACATAGTCACTATTGCTCAAAATATAGTTTGTGCCATAGTTTTTCGAGATGCCGCCCAAGAAGGCGTTGCAGTCCACCGCACTCTGGTGGAGCAGGTGCGCCGCCATGGTCGAAGTGGTGGTCTTGCCGTGAGTGCCAGCCACACAGAGTCCCTTGTGCGACTGCGTCAGGAAGCCCAGCACCTGTGCCCGCTTCTGTATTTCAAAACCATTCTCGCGGAAGAAGGTCAGTTCCTGATGCTCAGCGGGGATGGCAGGCGTATAGACCACCAAGGTGCTGTCTTTCTGCTTGAAGCACTCGTCAATTCCGTCCACATTCTCCTCATAGTGAATCTTGGCACCCTCCTCTATCAACTTCTCCGTCAGTTCGCTGGGTGTCTTGTCATAGCCACCCACCTGATAGCCTTTGGTCAGGAAGTAACGCACCAGTGCGCTCATGCCAATGCCGCCGGCACCTACAAAATATACCGATTTAATCTCCTTTGTTTGCATTAGTTTTTCTTTTTTCTATATTCAACAGCCAGTTTATACACCTCTTCGGCTATGACATCGGCCGAATTGTGGAAAGCCAACTTCTTCACATTCTCGCTCAGCGAAGCCAGTTTCACGTCATCTGCCACCGTCTTCAGAGCCGTGCCAATTAACTGCTCACGCGCATCCTTGTCGGCAATGAAGATGGCCGCCCCTTTGGTGGAGAGCGCCTGGGCATTCTTCGTCTGATGGTCTTCGGCCACATTGGGCGAAGGTACCAGTATGCAGGGCTTGCCCAACAGGCACAACTCCGAGATGGAACTGGCCCCTGCACGGCTCACCACGATGTCGGCTGCAGCGTAGGCGTTGTCCATGCTGCTGATGAAGTCCATCACCTTCATGTTGGGCACCTCGTCAGTCTGGCTGAGCGTCTCGGCGATGCTCTGACTGTAGTATTTTCCTGTCTGCCAAATCAACTGCACGTTGCTCTGTCTGATTTCGTCCAGATGAGCCAGCACACTCTCGTTCACCGTCCTGGCCCCCAGACTTCCGCCAACAATCAGCACCGTCCGCTTGTCGGGAGCCAATCCGAAACTCTCGCGCGCCTTTTCCTTCGTCACCTTGTTGTCGAGCAGGTTCTGACGCACCGGGTTGCCCGTCATGATAATCTTGTCGGCCGGGAAGAAACGCTCCATGCCGTTGTAGGCCACACACACCTTCCGTGCCTTCTTGGCCAGCGACTTGTTGGTCACACCGGCATAGGAATTCTGCTCCTGAATCAGGCAGGGGATGCCCATCGAGTAGGCTGCATTCAGCGTGGGAGCCGAGGCATAGCCACCCACGCCCACGGCCACCTGAGGCTTAAAGTCGCGGATGATTTGCTTCACCATCTGCTTGCTCTTCAGGAAGTCCATCATCACACCTATGTTCTTCGGACTCCACAGAGGGCGCACAAGCCCCCGCACAGGGAGGCCCTCAATCTTGTAGCCAGCAGCAGGCACACGCTGCATCTCCATACGCCCCAGTGCACCCACAAACAGGATTTCCGCCTCGGGATGCTGCCGCTTGATGGCATTGGCTATCGACACGGCTGGAAAGATGTGACCGCCGGTTCCGCCGCCACTCACAATCACTCTTAAAGGTCCGTTTTCTTCCATTTTCCGCAATGCTATTTCTTTGTTGTTTCAATGAATGGGCAAATATACAAATAATTCGTGGATTGCCCACCATAAATCTGCTAAAAATCACTTATTTAACGTTCAAAAAGCACCATCGCGTCCCGTTTCGCCACTGTGCAAGAACACTCACTTTTTTCCGCGCCAGACAGTCCCTCCGCTCAGGACATGGCACCGTCTGTATAATACTCGCTGGTTTCGCCATTCGGAACGGCTTCCACCAACGGGGCGTTCTGTTCCTTTTTCTCCGCATAGCGGCTCACGCTGAGGATGACACCAATGTAGAAACTCGTGATGAGGATGGAGGTTCCGCCCTTGCTGATGAGCGGCAACGTCTGGCCAGTCACGGGTGCCAGTCCCACGGCCACGCTCATGTTGACGAACGCCTGCAACACCATCATGATGCCGAAACTCAGCACCAGATAGGCCGGGAAGAAACTGGTGCATTTCTGCGCTATTCGTCCCACGCGGATAAGCAGTGCCAGATAGAGAAATGCGACGAAAATGGCACCGCCGATACCCAGTTCCTCCACGATGATGGCATAGATGAAGTCGGACTCAGCATGTTGCAGGAAGTCGCGCTGGATGGAGTTGCCAGGACCCAAGCCTATCACGTCGGAGTTGGCGATGGCAATCGAGGCATAGGTGGACTGAGAGTTCTCGTCGTCGAGCAAGACTTGCGTGTCGGTCTTGTTCGCCTTTTTCGGGTCTTTGGCATCGCTGATGTGCAGTTTGCGCTCAATGCGGTGCTTCACCGTCACCACGCGCTTGCATCCGGGGATGTTGTTCCAGGTGGTTTCTGGCACGGCGATGGCTGTCAGCACAAAAATAGCCCCTAAGGCGAAAACGACCGCCAAGCCCTTGAACATAAGGTCGTTGGGCACTTGGCCCACAAACATCATCACCACGACAACCGCAAACAGCATCAACGCCGTCGATACGTTATCCATGACAATCAGACCACAAACGAGCAGGGCGGCACCGCCCACAATGGCGAATGCCAAGTAGCGTTTGCCCTTGATGGCACCCACCACTTTCCGCTTCTTGCCGCGCACGTAGTCTTCACGCTCCGTCTGCGTCTTGGCCAGCACGACAGCCGTCGTCATCAGCAGAGCCGCTTTCGCCACCTCCGAAGGCTGGAAACTGATGGAGCCGATGCTGAGCCAACGGTTGGTGCCGTTAATCTCGCCCCCACCCAACACGGCCATGAGCAGCAGCATCACCGCCACGGGAAGGAGGACGAAGGGGAAAAGCATGAACCACTTGCAGGGGATGCGGTGGACAAAGAGAATGATAATCAGTCCCAGCAAAAGAAATCCTGCCTGGCTGACCATCGGTCCCCAGTGGTGTCCACCCTCGAAAGTCAGTCGGCTCGATGCGCTATACACTTCCACCAGCGAAATCATGCAGAGGAAGAAGTAAATCATCCACACGCCCCGGTCCCCCTTGAAGAGGTCGCCGCCTAATATACGACTCACAAATTTTCCCATATCTCTTTCAGTCTTTTATTGTTTTCATTTTTCTCACACTTTCCCACTTTTTTCCTCACATTTTCCCACTATTTTCCTCTCGTCATTTCCACTCCAGAACTGCTGACGCCAAGTCTTCAGTACTTCTTCGAAAGTACTGCAATACCGATTCGAAAGTACTTCAGTACTGCCGAAGGAGTACTCCAGTACTTTTGAAGAAGCACTATTTGGAGTACTCATGGCTTTTCTCCTTCCTCGCTAAAGGTTCTTCACGCACTCCTTGAACTGCTCGCCCCGGTCTTCCATGTTCTTGAAGAGGTCGAAACTGGCGCAGCAGGGACTGAGCAACACGGTGCTGCCCGGTTTGGCCATCTTGTAGCACTCATCCACACAGTCTTTCATGCTCCGCACATCGGCAATGGGGATGCCAAAACCGTCGAATGCCGCATGCAGTTTGGAGTTATCGACACCAAGGAAGACGAGGCCGATGCACTTCTCGCGGACGAGGTCAAAAATCTCGGAGTAGTCGTTGCCCTTGTCCTTACCGCCCAGGATGAGGACCACGGGGGTGCGCATGCTGTCCAGCGCATACCAGCAGGCATTGACATTGGTGGCTTTGGAGTCGTTGATGAACTCCACGCCTCTCACTCGGCCCGCCTTCTCCAAACGATGTTCCACGCCCTCGAAGGTCTTGAGGCCCTCGCGAATTTTCTCGTTGCTCACACCAGCCAAGTCGGCTGTGATGCCGGCAGCGAGGGAGTTGTAGAGGTTATGCTTTCCGCGCAGGGCCAATTCCTCCTGCTCCATGTTGAAGGGCGTGGGGCCTTCAATCACGTATTCGTCCTTATCCACATAGCCAATCACGCTGCCCGACTTGAACTCGCTGAAGGGGCAGAGGCGCGCCTTGATGTTGTACTTCTTCAGTTCCTCGGCCACGATGGGGTCGTCGTTCCAGAAGACGAAGGCATCCTGCGGAGTCTGATTCTGGATGATGCGCATCTTGGCATCAACATAGTTCTGCATCTTGAAATCGTAGCGGTCCAGGTGGTCGGGCGTGATGTTCATCAGCACGGCAATGTCGGCCTTGAAGTCGTACATATTGTCGAGTTGGAAACTGCTCAGTTCGATGACGTAGTAGTCATGCTGTTCCTCTGCCACCTGCAGGGCAAGGCTGCTGCCGATGTTGCCGGCCAGGCCGACATTGTAGCCTGCATGCTTGAGGATGTGGTAGATGAGCGAGGTCGTAGTGGTCTTGCCGTTACTGCCCGTGATGCAAATCATCTTGGCGTGTGTGTAGCGTCCGGCAAACTCAATCTCGGAAATGATGGGAATCTGCTTTGCCTTCACCTTCTGAATCATCGGCGCATTGTCGGGAATGCCAGGGCTCTTGATAATTTCGTCGGCATTGAGAATGAGCGACTCCGTGTGCTGCCCTTCCTCCCACACGATTTCGTGGTCGTTGAGCAGTTTCTTATACTTATCCTTAATCATCGACATGTCGCTCACAAACACATCGAAACCTTCTTTCTTGGCCAGAACGGCGGCTCCTGCGCCACTCTCACCTGCTCCAAGTACGACAATTCTTTTCATGCTATCTTTGGATTTTTATCTGTTCTTCAATTGTTTTTCTCAGCGAATCTTCAGCGTGATGATGGTGATGGCAGCCAACAGGATGGTGACAATCCAGAAGCGCGTCGTAATCATCGACTCAAAAAGCAACCCATGTGGCCGCTTGATGAGATACTTCACCCCATCCTCCATGCGCTGACGATAGTGGTCGTGGAAGGGCGCCCGCTTGAACACTCTCCACTTCTCGCCACGCTTGTTGCCCTTCTTGGCGTAGGCCACCTGAAGGATGACGGAGACGCTTTCCATCAGAAAGATGCCACACAGGATGGGGAGCAGGAGTTCCTTGTGAATGATGACGGCTGTGACACCTATCACACCGCCAATAGCAAGACTGCCGGTATCGCCCATGAAGACCTTGGCGGGATAGGCATTGTACCAAAGGAAACCGACCAGCGCACCGACGAAGGCACTAAGGAACACCACGACCTCTTCCGAACCAGGTATGTACATGACGTTGAGGTAGTCGGCAAAGCGGATGTGGCCACTCACATAAGCCAGAATGCCCAACGCCACACCGATGATGGCGGAGTTGCCGGCACACATGCCATCCATGCCGTCGTTGAGGTTGGCCCCGTTGCTCACCGCCGAAATGACGAACGTGGTGACGAGCACAAAGAGAATCCATCCACAGGCACGTTTCGTCTTGCCGTCCTGAATGAAGGAGAAAACTTCGTAGTAGTCGATGTTGTTGCTCTTCACGAAGGGAACCGTCGTGACCGTGCTCTTTCGGGCCTCACTCTTATGATAGACCTCCACTTTGTCGCCCAACTCCCGCTCCACATTCTCGCGCACCACAGCATCGGGGCTGAGCCAGAGGGTCAGGCCGACGCAGATGCCGAACACCAACTGTGCCAGCATCTTCAAGCGAGGCGGAAGACCGTCCTTGTTGCCGCGCAACTTAATCAGGTCGTCCCAAAAACCGACCACACCAAAGAAGGCGATGGTGGCTATCAGCAAAATCATATAGACATTGTCAAGCCGTCCCAGAAACAGGGCTGGCACCAGCACAGCCGCCAAAATGACGACACCGCCCATCGAGGGAACGCCTTTCTTCTGCACACCATAGGGGTCGATGGAGGCATCGCGCGCCTCTTCAATGTGCTTCTTCCGGCGCATATACTTGATGAAATACTCACCTGCCACCATCGAGATGAACAGCGAGAGAATCAGCGATGCTAATGCCCGGAAGGACACATAACCAAACATGCCCGCACCGGGAATGTCAACTCCGTCTAAATATTGGAATAAGTGATATAACATTTTTCTATATAATAATGTAAAACATCATCCTCTCATCATCAACCCTCAACTTTCAATTCTCAATCCTCAATTCTCAATCCTTAATTCTAAAAGCAAGCCCTCACCTCTTCTTTGTCGTCAAAGTGATGCTTCACGCCCTTCACGTCCTGATAGTCCTCGTGGCCCTTGCCCGCAATGAGGATGACATCGCCTGACTTGGCCATCATGCAGGCCGTCTTGATGGCTTGCCGACGGTCAACGATGGCAATGACTTTCTTCATCTGCTCGTCGTCCAGCCCTGCCAGCATGTCGTTGATGATGTCCTGCGGCTCCTCAAAGCGCGGATTGTCGCTGGTGATGATGACACGGTCGCTCTGCTTCACAGCCTCACGGGCCATGAGCGGACGCTTGCCTTTGTCGCGATTGCCGCCAGCACCACACACGGTGATGACCTCACCCTTTCCTTCAAGCACACCATGAATGGCGTTGAGCACATTCTCCAAGGCATCGGGTGTGTGGGCATAATCGACAATGGCCGTATAGCCCGAAGGGGAACGCAAAGCCTCGAAACGGCCATTGACAGGCTTCATGGCGCTCAACGCCACCAGCACCTCCTGCTCATCCTTGCCCAGCATGATGGCCGCACCATAGACAGCCAGCAGATTGCTCACATTGAACTTGCCGATGAACTGCACTCCCACTTCCTTGCCGTTGATGTTGAGATACATACCCTCAAAATGGCACTCGATAATCTTTGCCCTGAAGTCGGCAGGACTCTGTACCGAGTAGGTCTTCACGGTCGCCTTCGTGTTCTGCACCATCACCATACCGTTCTTGTCGTCGGCATTGGTGATGGCAAAGGCATCGGCTGGCAAGCGGTCGAAGAAAAGTTTCTTGGCCTTGATGTAGTTCTCAAAGGTCTTGTGATAGTCGAGATGGTCGCGAGTGATGTTCGTGAACAGCCCACCCACAAACTTCAAGCCTCCAATGCGGTTCTGCACGATGCTGTGGCTGCTCACCTCCATGAAGGCATACTCGCATCCAGCCTCAACCATACGTGCCAAGAGGGCATTCAGCGTGATGGGGTCGGGTGTAGTGTGTTCGGTCGGGATGGCCTCGCCATCAATGTAGTTGCACACGGTGGAAAGGAGTCCTGCCTTATGGCCCATGTGGCGAAACAGTTCGTAAAGCACAGTGGCTATGGTGGTCTTGCCGTTTGTGCCCGTCACACCCACCAGTTTCAGTTTGTCCGTCGGATGGCCATAAAAGGTGGTGGCCACCTGACCCACCGACTGCTCCGTGTTCTCCACTTTCACATAGGTCACGCCTTCGTTCACATCGGCAGGAAACTCCTCACACAGCACCGCCGTCGCTCCTTTCTCCACAGCCTTGCCGATGTAGTTGTGGCCATCTGCCACTGTTCCTCGCACAGCCACAAAAAGGTGGCCTTCATCAATTTGGCGAGAGTCTATCTGTATGCCACGGATGTCGCGCTCCATGTCGCCTCTCACATCCAGAACGTTGAGTTCGCTTACGAGATTTTCCAGTTTCATTGTCTTTCGTTTTTATTTGAGTTCTTTGATTATCATCCCAACTATCTCAACTCCAGATTCACAGTCTTTCCTTTTTCCACTCTGCTGCCACTCGCAATGCTCTGAGCCACCACTTTTCCTCGTCCTGTCATCCGCACCCTCAGGCCCCGATTGCTCAAGGCGCAGACGGCATCTCGCGCTCCCATGCCCAGCACGTTAGGCACGATGTCGTCGTTCACTTTGACGGGCTGAAACTCCACACTCTCACGGCCTGCCGATGCTTGCCCCCACTCATAGCCTTTGCCACCTTGTGACTTCACGCCCAACTTGTTCAGCACATACTGAGCGGCTATCACGTTGCCGTTCTTCACTCCTGGCACAAACACCGCTGTCGAGTCTTTGGCCAGATTGATGTCGGTGGTCACGTTCTTCGAGTAGATGCGCTGTGCAATCTTCGAGAACACGGGACCTGCCTGTCCACCGCCACTCGCCACATAGAAAGCATGACGAATGGCCACGATGCAGGTATATTTCGGGTCTTCTGATGGATAGAATCCACAGAAACTCACCAAGTGTTCGTTGTGTCCGGCCTTATAGCCTCCCCCCGTTGCCACCTGCGCTGTTCCGGTCTTTCCGCTCACATGGAAGTAAGGGTTGCCCGCACGTTTTCCGAGTCCGTCCTTATCATTCACCACGCGGTAAAGGATGCCGCGAATGTCATCGAGGGCTGCCTGTTTGCAAATGTGCGGCTTAATCACTTCCACAGGAAACTCCTCCACCATCTCACCTTTCCTCGAAATGCCTTTCACAAAACGCGGACGCACCATCTTGCCGTTATTGGCAATGGCGTTGTAGAAACTCACCGTGCTGATAGGAGGAATCTGGGTTTCGTAGCCAATGGACATCCAGGCCAAAGCCGTAGCCGACCAGTTGTCCGACATTTTGTAGCCACCTCTGCTGTCCTTGTGCGGCATTCGGATTCGCGGGTCAGCCGCACCGTCGAAAGGCAATCCCAGCGGAGTGCCGATGCCCACACGGCGCAAGCCTTCCACAAACTTTTCGGGTTGGTTATGATAATATTTGTCAATGAGTTTGCTCACACCCACGTTGCTCGACACCATCAGCACATGCGGCACATCAATCGTGCCATAGCCGCCACGGTGCCAGTTGTGGTCTTTCATCATCGCCCCATACATGTTGCAGATACCACATCCCGTATCCACAAAGTCGGTAGTCTTGATATAGCCATCGTCCAGTGCCACCAGAATGGAGGCCGTCTTGAAGGTAGAGCCTGGCTCCATCAAGGCAGCCAGCGCATAGTTTCTTGCCTCATAATACTCGCCATCGTCATAGCGCATCAGGTTCACGATAGCCTTCACGTCGCCCGTCTTCACCTCCATCAGCACCACCACACCCATCGAGGCATCCAGTTCGTGGAGTTTCTCGCGCAAGGCACTCTCGCAGATGTCCTGCATACTCACGTCAATCGTGCTCACCAAGTCGTAGCCATCCACGGGTTCCTTGTCGATGATAGACAGGTACTTGTTATACACTTTCTTGTTATGCACCTTGCCCGGTTCGCCACGAAGCAAGGAGTCGTAGGCCAACTCCAAGCCCGAACGCGCCGAGTCTTTGGCACCATACATCTCGCCCAACGTGCGTCGAGCCAACGAACCGAAAGGCTTGTTGCGGTTGTTGCGTTCTTCCACCACCATGCCGCTGCGGTTGCGGTTCTTCAGACAGAAAATCGGCAGTTTGACCAACTGGTTATACTGGATGAAGTTCAAGATGGTGCGCGGACACACCTCCCAGTATCTCTTCCGCTTTTCCAGCCCCTCCACCAGGTGCGTCCTGTACTCCTCAGCCGTATAGCGCGGACAAATCTCGGCCAATCCGCTGCAAATCGTGTCCATGTTCACCATCCACATGGAGTCCTTTTTCGCCAACTGCTCGGGGTCATACAGTTTCTGCTTCTTGCCTGTGGAGAGAGAGTCATACCACCACTCGATGCCGCTCAAGAAATCCACATACACCTTGTAGTCAGGCAGGCTGCTGGCCATCAACTGGCCGTCGGCACTCAGGATGTTGCCCCGATTGGGTTTCAGCACCATCGTGTCGCTCACACTCATAGCCGCCACCCCCTTCCACTTTTCGTTCTGCACCGTAGCCGTCAAGATGGCACTTGTGATGATGGCAATCATCGCAAGGGCTGCCAGCACCACAATCACCGTAATACGTGTGTTGATATATTTCTTGTCAAACTTCATTGTCTCTTGTTCTTTTCTGAGTTCAACTTATTGGTTTCCACTCCCTTTGCCTCCACTGCATCATCAGTCTTTTTCGGTTCTCCTTCTTGCTTCTTCGCCGCCTCTTCCGCAGACTGTTTCGTCGCCCCTTCCTCCGTCTTCACCTGTCCGTCAGGCTCTTTCGCCTGCACTTCCTTTTCCTGCTTTTCTGTTTCTTCCTTTTTCTGTCCCTCCTTCATTCTCTCCTTATCCTCCTCTTCCATTTCATCCACGACCTCTGCACCCACCAGCACCTCTTCCACCTGGTTCTCATTGGCGTTCTCCGCCTGGTCATTTCCCTTGATGAGATAAGGTGGAGTGATGGAATTGTGCAACAGGCTATCGGGTGTGCCGCTCAGCATCTTCTCCACATTCGACTGTCGCGTCAGGTTCATCAGTTCGCTCGACTGCGTGAGCACGTTATACTTCACGTCCTGCAAGGCTCCACGCAGACTGTCAATCAAGATGGCATCTTGCTGACTGTCATAGCGGTTGCCCGTGTAGAGAATCATTAGCAAGACACAGAACATCACGAAGACAATCTGTTTCATCATGAAGCGGCTCATGAGGAAATCGCCACCGAGAATGGACTTGACTGATATCTCACCCAAGTCGTCATCATCCTCGTTGGTAAACTTGCGCATAGCCTCGATGGCTTCCCGTTCGTCTTTCATGGATTTGATTTCCGCCCCAACATCTTCTGGAGGAGTTGCCTGCAACTCTTCCTCTTTAGCATTCCATTGTTCTTCCTTTTTCACCATAATTTTCATTCGCGGCCTTTCTGCGGCCATTTCCCTTTAATTATAATAATGTGTAACTCACTTTATCGCCTCAAAAGGCGTGGATAACAAATCTATTCCATTCAATCGTCGTGTCGGCAGAGCCTCATCGTTCACACCCTCTCCGCAATCCTCAGTTTCGCGCTCCTGCTCCTGGGGTTTCGCGCCACCTCCTCATCGCTCGGCACAATCACTTGTCGGTTCACCAGACGGAACGGTGTATGCACTCGTCCAAAGAAGTCCTTGTCCTCATGCCCCTCCACATTGCCCGTCTTCATCAGGTTCTTCACGATGCGGTCTTCCAGCGAGTGGTAGGTGATGACCACCAATCGTCCGCCCGGCTTCAGCATCTCCGTTGCAGCCTTCAGCATGTCCCGGAGCGCGTCCATCTCATGATTCACCTCAATGCGGAGAGCCTGAAACACCTTGGCCAAATCTTTCTTCTCCCGTTCGCTGCGGAAGAAAGGCTTCACCACCTCCAGAAAATCGCCAATCGTCTCCACCTGCTTCGTCTGCCTGGCCTTCACGATGGCTGCAGCAATCTTCCGGCTCTGTTTCAGTTCGCCATACAGGTAGAAGATGTCGGCCAACTGCTTTTCGTCATACGAGTTCACCACATCGGCTGCAGTCTTTCCGGCCCGCTGATTCATCCGCATGTCCAGTTTGCCTTCGAAGCGGAAAGAGAACCCGCGTTCGCTGTCGTCGAAGTGATGCGAACTCACCCCAAGGTCGGCCAAAAGTCCGTCAATCTGCTCCTCGCCATAGTATCTCAAGAAGTTGCGCAGGAAACGGAAATTGCTCCGCACGAACGTGAAACGTCCTTCATCCATCCCTTCGGCATTCCGCTCGGCATCGGCATCTTGGTCAAAACCATAGAGATGTCCCTCTCCGTCCATCCTGGACAGGATTTCCCTGCTATGTCCTCCGCCGCCAAACGTCACATCCACAAAGCAACCGCCCTTGCCGATGTTCAGCCCATCGACGCTCTCCTTCAGAAGCACTGGCACATGATATGTAAAACCCTGTTCTGCCATCGTTTCCCTCCTTTCCGTTCCAGCCCTCTCACGCAGGCAACTGACCAAACATCTGCTCCATCTGGTTGCCCAGGTCTCCGCTCGCGCTCATCACCTCCTCCAGTGCCTGCTTGCTCCAGATTTCTATCCTATCCACCATCGCCAGAAAGCGCACATCACCCTCGATGCCTGCATATTGCAGTTTCCGCTTCGAGATGAGCAACCGCCCCTGAGCGTCCAGTTCGACAGGCTCCGCATCGGCCTCAAACAAGCGCAACATCATCTGCTGCTGGCTGTTCCACGGGTTCACCCGAGTCCGCAAATCGTCGAGTTGAGCGTTCCACACCGACTCGGGATAGAGCACCAGACACTTCTGGAACACATCGTTGCGCAACACGAGACTCCGCTCGCCTTCCGCCTCGAGTATCTTCCTGAATGCCGCCGGCAAGAAAACTCGCCCCTTGGCATCGGTCTTTGCTGGATAATCGCCGATGAATCTCATCTTTTCTTCTGCGTTGTTGACTACTGATGGTTAAACACTACCGAATTGGCTATTTTTCAAAAGAATGTGCAAATATACACATTTCCCCCACAATCCCCCACTTTTCGGGAAAAAATTTTCAAAAAAGTTATCAACACATCTGTTAATAATTACCTATTCCACTGATTTACAACAATATAATATTTTACCCATTTTGGTGGGGGAACATCGTTTTGCAAAGCCGGAGTTTACAATGGTGGCATTTTTCGTTTTCCCTGCCCTTTTCGTCCTTTCGGTCGCGCCACCACGCTTCCTCCCAAAGCCCATCCGAGCCTTCCGCCTTGCCCCGCCTTTCCCTCCCTCTTCATTCGTATCGGCCTTGTGTCTCCCACGCTGACAGAATGTCGGCAAAAACACCCCTTCCAGTGCCTCAAAACAGGTGTGAGTCACACCTATACCATAGGTCTGAGTCACACCCCTACCACAGGTGTGACTCACACCTGTTTTGAGGCACTGAAAGGTGACATTGTGACAGTTTTTCACCATCCACCCTCACCGAGTTCCGTTTCCTCTTTTTCGGCAGTGGAATCACACCTACACAAGGAGTCCCCTTCACCCTCCTTTCTATCACAAAAAGGGCGACTTCCGCATTTTTTACCCGAAAATATTTTTGTATGTGAGAAAAAAGTGCTTACTTTGCCGAAGAAAACAAAAAACACGCTATCACATCAAAGCAAAACAGATATGAGAAAGAACATCCTTACCCTCACTGTCCTCGTGGCAGCACTCACGTTTGCACTGCCCTCGCAGGCACAAATCAAGTTCGGTATCAAGGCTGGTATGAATATCAACCACGTCAGTCTCAAGAACCTGCCCAGCAACATCGACGGCAAGAACCGCAACGGTTTCTTTGCCGGTGTAACAGCCGAATACACCATGCCCATCATCGGCATTGGAGCCGACATTTCCCTGCTCTACGACAACAGCGTAGTGGGCATGGCCGAATTTGACGAAGACATCGACGGCGGCATGATGAAATCGCACAAGACACTGCACTACATCGACCTGCCCATCAATCTGAAATACACCTACGGATTCAGCAGCATGGCCAGCGTCTATATCGCCACAGGCCCACAGTTTGCCTGGAACATCGGCGACCGCCACTGGCACCTGAACGCCGAGATGACCGAAGGTTGGGAACTGAAAAAGTCTGAGTTCAGTTGGAACGTGGGTTGCGGTGTGACCGTACTCTCACACCTGCGCGTGGGTTACAACTATAACATAGCCATCGGCAAGACCGCTGAAATCACCTACAGGGACACAGCCGAAAAACTCGTGACGGGAAAACTGAGGAACAACACCCACCAAGTCTCCCTCACCTACCTGTTCTAAGCCCCAATCCGCTTGACATCGGTCGCGTCTGATGCGATGCCATCGCATCACCCACCCTGCCCATGTACGCCGACGTTATCCTGCCCATCCCTTTCGACAGTCTCACTTATCTCGTCCCCAACCCCACCCAACCCGCACCACGAGATTTGAGAGGCTGTCGAATTATTGTACCCCTCGGCAAGAACAAAATCTACACCGGCATCATTCTTCGCACCCACGAGAACGCCCCACAAGGGGTTGAGGTCAAGCCCGCCATCGAAGTGCTCGACCAGCAACCCGTCGTGAACGAGCAGCAGTTCGCCTTCTGGCAATGGATAGCCCACTACTACCTCTGCCCCCTCGGCGATGTGATGAAGGCCGCCCTGCCCGGAGCCATGAAACCCAAGGACGAAGCAGCACTGAAGTTGGCCTCCCCCCGCCCCCTCCTAAGGAGGGGGAGCACCATGCGGGGTGGGGGTCTGATGACAAACAATCCGAATGGGCACTCCCCCTCTTTCGGAGGGGGCGGGGGGAGGCCCCTCTCACCCTTCCAGCAGAAGGCACTCGACGAGATTGAAACCTCCTTCCTCCACAAAGACGTCACCCTCCTCCACGGAGTCACCTCCTCTGGCAAGACCGAACTCTACATCCACCTGATTGCCAAGTTTCTGGAAGAAGGGAAGCAAGTGCTCTACCTCCTCCCCGAAATAGCCCTCACCACCCAAATCACAGAGCGTCTCCGCCGCATCTTCGGCGACCGCATGGGCGTCTATCATTCCAAGTTCTCCGATGCCCAGCGGCTGGAAGTCTATCGGCGACAAGCCTCAGCCCAGCCCTACCAACTCATCCTCGGTGTGCGCTCCAGCATCTTCCTCCCCTTCCAGCGGCTCGGCCTCGTCATCGTCGATGAGGAACACGAGCAGAGTTACAAGCAGCAAGAGCCGGCACCACGCTACCATGCGCGCAACGCCGCCATCATGCTCGCCCACATGTGGGGAGCCAAGACCCTGCTCGGCACCGCCACACCCTCCTTCGAGGTCTATCACCTGGCGCGCAAGAAACGCTATGGCTACGTGCAACTCACCCAACGCTACCGCGACATGCAACTGCCCACCATCGAAGTGGTCGATACCAAAGAGGCCAAGCGCAAACGGCTGATGAAAGGAGCCTTCTCCCCACGGCTCATCGAGGTGATGCAGGCCGCCCTGATGCGCCACGAGCAAATCATCCTCTTCCAGAACCGTCGCGGATTCTCCTCATTCATCGAGTGCAAGACCTGCGGATGGGTGCCCCGATGCCCCCACTGCGACGTGACCCTCACCCTCCACAAGAAAACAGCCTCCCTCACCTGCCACTACTGCGGCTACACCACCCGCATCCCCCAACGCTGCCCCGCCTGCTCCCCTCCCCCCTCCCAACTGGCACTGGGCGGTTCACCCGCCCAGTCTGCCTTCGTCTCCGTCGGCATCGGCACCGAACGCATCGAAGAACAACTCTCCACCCTCTTCCCTCAAGCCACCACCCTCCGCATGGACCTCGACACCGCCACCACACGGGCCCAGTATGAACACATCATCAGCGACTTCTCCCAACACAAGGCCGACATCCTCATCGGCACCCAGATGGTGACCAAAGGACTCGACTTCGACCGTGTGTCTGTCGTGGGTGTGCTCGATGCCGACACCATGCTCAACCTCCCCGACTTCCGCAGTTACGAACGTGCCTTCCAGACCCTCAGCCAGGTGGCTGGGCGAGCCGGACGCAACAACACCTTCGGACACGTCATCCTCCAGACGCGTTCGGCCGACTCCGACATCATCCGCCAGATTACCCAGGGCGACTACTGGCAGATGTTCTACGAGCAGATGACCGAACGCCAACTCTTCCACTACCCTCCCTTCTACCGCCTCATCTACGTCTATCTGCGCCACCGCGACGACCAACTGCTGGAGCATCTGGCCACCGACATGGCCACTAAACTGCGCACCGCTTTCGGCGAGCGTGTGCTGGGTCCCGACCGTCCGCCCGTGAGTCGCATCCATTCCCTCTACATCCGAAAAATCATGCTCAAGATGGAACTCACCGCCTCCATCGACAAAGTGCGCCAGACACTCACCGCCATCCAGCAGCAAATACAATCCATGCCCATCGCCAAGAGTGTCAATATCTACTACGATGTGGACCCTTTGTAAGCCCACAGCACAAAAAAGCCCACATTCTTTTTTCGTATCTCAGTTTTTTTTCGTTCCTTTGCATTCAGAAACAGTCTTATTAACCACATTGTTTATACACCTTTATGCTTACCACACCAAGAACCGCCTTCATGACCAAGGCACTCATCGGCATCCTGCTGCTGCTCTCCTCCCCCGCTGCCCACGCCTCACTGAAGGAAAACACCGAGTATTACATCTGGCTCAACATCTACGAGAAACTGCTCGGCAGCAACGAAGATGGCACCGAACCAGCCCTCTCGGCCTATGGCAAGAACACCGATGCCGACAGTTACATCTTTGTGGCAGAACCCTCCGGCATCGACGGCTACGTGCTGCTCCGCCAGAAAATCGACCGTCGGTATCTGGCCGCCAGCAGCACCAACAACTGGAGCGTCGTGTTTGAAGACACACCTTCTACCGACAGCCGTTTCCTCTGGAATGTGGACGAAGGAACCTATACCTATCTGATTAACAAGAAGAACAACAAATACCTCGGCGTGGATGGTGCCAACAAGGGCAAGGACTACGTGAGTGTCTTTTACGACAAGCCCAAGGGCAGCCACTCGCAGTTCTCTGTCATCCCCGTGATGGGCAACACATGGGCCGAGGCGCGCCAAGCCTACGAGTCGGCCATCTACACCAACGAGCAGGGCATCAGCGAGATAGACTATTGTCAACTGAAAGACAAGACCATCGACCGCTCTGACGCCATCGACATCCACATCACCTCAAACAGCACCCCCATGTCTGGCACCACGAAGGTGAACCTGGGCAGCGACCGCACTTGGCTCATCATCGACAACATCGTGCCCAGCACCGTCATCAGCACCTACCTCAAGTATGTGACCATCAATGGCAAAGCCGCCTCCAACGGCTCCAACTGCCGCGTGGCCATCTTCCTCAACGGTGCAGCCATCATCCCCAAACCCCAAACCGTGATGACCTGCCAAGGCACCACGGGCGAGTTCACCCTTGCCGTGGGCAACCACACCAACCTCGGCAAGAACAGCAATGCCATGACCAGTTTCGTGCTGCGCCGAGGCTACATGGCCACTTTGGCATCTGGCACCGACGGCAGCGGACATAGCCGTGTGTATGTGGCCGACCATGCCGACCTCGAAATCACCCTGCCCCAATCCCTGACCAAACGGGTCACCTCGGTCAATGTGAAGCAATGGCAATACCTCTCCAAGAAAGGATGGGGCAACACGAGTGGCAAGAGCGGAGCCGACCAACTGAGAGCCACGTGGTTCTGGTCGTGGAGTGCGGGCTACAGTTCCACCACCGACCTGGAGTATGTGCCGTGCAAACAGCACCGCTACTGGCCCAGCGCCAGCGAGGTGAACAACAAGACGGCCACGGCTTCCCTCTCGCTCAACGAGCCTGAACACTCAGAGCAGCACACCAGCGACAAATGCTCCTGCGGAGGCACCATCAACGAATGGACCGCCTATGGCTACAACAGTGATTTTCAGGCTAGTGGCGGACGCATCGGCTCGCCTCAGCCCACAGACCTTGGCTATCTGACCAATTACTTCAACTATGTAGATCAGAACAACAACCATTCGCGCTGCGACTTTGCCGTCACCCATGCTTACTGGGATTTGGCTGGTTACAACGAAACCGACTATGCCAACTGGTTCTGCAACAGCCAGTGCAAGAGCGTGTGGAACAACACGGGGCGTCCACTTTGGCTCACAGAGATGGAAATCAGTGCCTCATGGAACAGCAACAAGGTGACCAGTTATGAACAGAACAGAAAGTATCTGCAAGTCCTTCTCCAGAAGATTGAAGAATGTCCGTGGATAGAGCGTTACGCCATCTATGGTGTAGATATGTGGCAGACCTATATGTTCTACGAAGCCAACCCATCCAAGGGACTCACTCCGGCCGGACAGGTCTATCGCGACCACCGCTCCACCTTTGCTTACAATGCCAAATACACGAAAACTCCTGCATGGTGGGCACCCGGCATAAAGGCTCCCACCCTCGACTACACCATCAGTGCTGCCCAAAACACCATCACCTTCACACTTGGCAACACCAACGGTGACGCCACCGACCAACTCATCCTGCAACGCAAGGTGGGCGACGAATGGCAAGACCTCTACACCGTGACCGACCGTTCGCTCTTGGAGAACAGCAAGGTGACCCACAAGGTGTCGCTCGACGAGATTGACCACGAAAAAGATGTCTTCCGCGTGGCCTGCACCAACCTCTATGGCAGCACTGCCACCAGCGAGGAGCAAGGCACGGGCCTCATCGTCAACCCCGGCATCAACACAGCCTCGAAGGAGAATGTGCCGGGCTGGACCTGTGTGCGCAATGCAGCCAATGGGTTCACCAAAGCCGCTTCGGGCGACACCTACCTGGAAGTGTGGAACAGCACAGCCGCCGACATCGACTTCAACTACTACCAAGACCTCAACGACATCCCCAACGGTGTCTATAGCCTCTCTGCCGTGTGCTTCAACTCCACCGACCACGTGGAAGGAGCCACCCTCAATGGGGCCGTGGGACTCTATGCCACAGCCGACGGCGTGACCTACTTCGAGCCTGTGACCACCGACAGCGAGATTGACTACACCCAGAAGACCACCGTCCCCCTCATCGTGGTGCGCAACGGCACCCTGCGCATCGGCATCCGCAACGTGGCCCCGATGACAGGGCGATGGGCCGGAGCCGACGACTTCGAACTGCTCTATTTGGGCACCGAGAAGCAAGTCCTGACCAACACCACCTACGAAGAAGTGGTGGCTGAGGCCGACCAACGACTGGCCAACTGCTTCCCAGCCATCGGCAACGAAGAGCGCGATGCCACCCGCCTCATCGGCAATGCCGACTGCAGCCGCTCCACCTCCGACTTCTGGACAACCGCCTCGCTCAGCACCAACACGGGCGAAGCCTATGACGGCAACACCGCCAACACCTACTTCAACATCTGGAAGTCAGGTGCCTACAGTTCATCGTTAGAACAAGAAATCACCAACCTGCCAGCAGGACAGTACGTCCTCAGTACCCTCTTGCGCGGCAGCACTGGCCAGTCCTTCTCGCTGAAGGCCATCCACACTCCTGCTGGCGGCCAAGCCACCACCTACACTAAGACCGTGACAGGCACGGGCAGCACCACCACCGGAGGCAACGACTTCCAGAACGGTTGGCAAAAGGCCGAACTGGAAACCCTCACCATCCAGCACGGCGACAAACTGACCATCTCGGCAGAAGCCACCTTCGGCGGCACGGCCTGGTGGAGCATCGACCACTTCCAACTCCGCTACGCCCCACTGCCTCCACTACCCGATGCCATCGGCAGCATCAAGTCGCCATCGACCACCACCGCCACCTACCACACACTCGATGGTCGCACACTGCAAGGCCGCCCCGCTCCCGGCATCTACATCCTGCGCCAGGCCGACGGAACCACCCGAAAGGTACTCATCCGCTGACACACACTCATACATATTTACAAAAAAGAAAGGTGCAAAGTCCTCTGACTTCGCACCTTTTTTGCACTCTTTTCCTTGGTTTGAGCATTAAAAAGTTCTTTTTTATTGTTTGAGCAGAAAAAATGTCGTAAATTTGCCCCCAAATACCTTGCCCCTAAGCGGACAAGACTAACCAGTATGGTAACAATACATACCCAAAACAATCAATACAAAAAAATTTTATGAGTTTGAAAATCATTGTACTCGCTAAGCAGGTGCCCGACACACGCAACGTCGGCCCCGACGCGATGACTCCAGAGGGTACAGTGAACCGTGCTGCCTTGCCAGCCGTGTTCAACCCCGAGGACCTGAACGCCCTTGAACAGGCCCTGCGCCTGAAGGACGCTAACCCTGGTTCCACCATCACCATGCTCACCATGGGTCTGCCCAAGGCTGCCGAGGTGCTGAAGGAGGGTATCTACCGTGGTGCCGACGAAGGCATCCTCATCTCAGACCGTCCACTTGGCGGTGCCGACACCCTCGCCACTTCCTACACACTGGCTCAGGCCATCAAGAAAGTGGGCGACTACGACATCATCCTCTGCGGTCGTCAGGCCATCGACGGCGACACTGCACAGGTGGGTCCACAGGTGGCAGAGAAGTTAGGTCTCACCCAGATTACCTACACCGAGGAAATCATCTCGCTCGACAAGGAAGCCAAGAAGATTGTTGCCAAGCGTCACATCGACGGCGGCGTGGAGACCGTAGAAGGCCCTCTGCCTATCGTGGTGACGGTGAACGGCAGTGCCGCTCCTTGTCGTGTGCGCAACGTGAAGCGTGTGTGGGCCAACAAGAACCGCGAATTCACCACTTGGGGTGCAGCCGACATCGAGGCAGACCCCGCACAGATTGGCAAGGCAGGTTCTCCTACCAACGTGAAGGCCGTGAAGAGCATCGTCTTCAAAGCCAAGGAAAACAAGACTCTCACCTCCAGCGACGCTGATGTGGAGAGCCTGATTGTTGAACTTATGGAATCAAACACTATCGGATAATGAACAACGTATTTGTATATTGCGAACTCGAAGGCAACAAGGTTGCCGATGTGAGTCTGGAACTTTGCACCAAGGGTCGCAAACTCGCCAACCAACTGGGTGTACAGTTGGAAGCCGTACTGATCGGCGCTGGTCTCGATGGTGTTGAGAAGCAAGTTATCCCCTACGGTGTAGATAAGGTGCACATCTTCGACGACGAGAAACTCTTCCCCTACACCTCTCTTCCACACACTTCTGCTGTGGTGAACCTCTTCAAGGAGGAGCAGCCACAGATTTGTCTCCTCGGTGCCACCGTCATCGGTCGCGACCTGGGTCCCCGTGTGTCATCCGCACTTCACTCTGGTCTGACAGCCGACTGCACCCAGTTGGAGATTGGCTCGTTCGACATGAAAGTGAAGGATGCTGAAGGCAACTTCGTTGACAAGCACTACGAAGACCAACTCTACCAGATTCGTCCCGCTTTCGGTGGTTCCATCATCGCCACCATCGTCAACCCCGAGCATCGCCCACAGATGGCAACCGTTCGTGACGGTGTGATGAAGAAGGAAATCCTCGACGAGAACTACAAGGGCGAAGTGGTGAAGCACGACGTGGCCAAGTACATCCCTCTCACCGACTATGTGGTGAAGGTGCTCGACCGTCACGTGGAGAAGGCAAAGCACAACCTCAAAGGTGCTCCCATCGTCATCGCCGGTGGTTATGGTGTAGGTGGTCCCGAAGGCTTCAACCTTCTGTTCGAACTCGCCAAAGAACTTCATGCAGAAGTGGGTGCCAGCCGTGCAGCAGTCGATGCAGGTTGGATTGACCACGACCGTCAGATTGGTCAGACAGGCACCACAGTTCGTCCTAAAGTCTATATTGCTTGCGGCATCTCAGGTGCCATCCAGCACGTGGCAGGTATGAAGGACTCTGGCATCATCATCTCCATCAACTCCGACCCACAGGCACCCATCAACCAGATTGCCGACTACATCATCAACGGCACCATCGAAGAGGTTGTTCCAAAACTCATTAAGTACTATAAAAAGAACTCGAAATAACCATGGCAAATTCCTATACCGATGTTCCTGAGATAAAGTTTCACATGCAGCATCCACTGATGCAGCGTATTGTTGAACTCAAGGAACGCAACTATGCTGACTACGGTCAGTACGACTATGCACCCAAGGACTACGAGGATGCACAGGAGAACTATGACAGCCTGCTCGAAATCACAGGCGACATCAACGCCAACATCATCGGCCCCAACTCTGAGGATGTCGATGCCGAAGGCCCCCACTGCGAGAACGGCCGTGTGCGCTATGCCAGCAAGACCTACGAAAACCTCGATGCCACCATCAAGGCAGGACTCTGTGGCATGACCATGCCCCGTCGTTACGGCGGCCTCAACCTCCCCAACGTGGTTTACACCGCTGCCAACGAAATCATCGCCGAAGGTGATGCTGGTTTCGAAAACATCTGGTCTCTTCAGGATTGTATCGAGACACTCTATGAGTTTGGTGACGAAGATCAGCGCAAGCGTTACATCCCACGTGTTTGTGCCGGCGAGACGATGTCTATGGACTTGACGGAGCCAGACGCAGGTTCCGACCTCCAGTCTGTGATGCTCAAAGCCACCTTCGACGAAAAAGAGAACTGCTGGCGACTCAACGGAGTGAAGCGATTCATCACCAACGGCGATGCCGACATCCACCTCGTGCTGGCACGTTCAGTGGAAGGCACTCGCGACGGTCGTGGCCTCTCCATGTTCATCTACGACAAGCGCAACGGCGGTGTCAACGTGCGCCGCATCGAGAACAAACTCGGCATCCACGGCAGCCCCACCTGCGAACTCGTCTATAAGAACGCCAAGGCAGAACTCTGTGGTTCCGAGAAACTCGGTCTTATCAAGTACGTCATGGGACTGATGAACGGTGCCCGTCTCGGCATCGCCTCCCAGTCAGTAGGTGCCGAACAGGCAGCCTACGAAGAGGCCATCAACTACGCCCGCGACCGCAAGCAGTTCGGCAAGGAAATCATCCACTTCCCAGCCGTCTATGACATGATTGCCCGCATCAAGGCCAAACTCGACGCTGGACGTTCACTCCTCTACATGACTGCCCGCTACGTCGATATCTACAAGTGCCTCGACGACATCAGCAAGGAGCGCAAACTCACCCCCGAAGAGCGCAACGAGTTCAAGAAATACTCGAAACTCGCCGATGCCTTCACCCCACTCGCCAAAGGCATGAACTCCGAGTTCGCCAACGAATCCGCCTACGACTCCATCCAGGTGCACGGCGGTTCAGGCTTCATGCTCGAATACAAGTGCCAGCGCGTCTATCGCGATGCCCGCATCATGTCCATCTACGAGGGAACCACCCAGTTGCAGACCGTAGCCGCCATCCGCTACATCACCTCAGGCTTCTACGCCGGAGTTATCAAAGACTTCGAGGCAGAACCCGTAGCAGCCGAATATGCAGCCTATGCAGAGCGCATCAAGGCCATGAACGAGAAACTCGCCGCTTGCATCGACAAGGCCAAAGAGCCAGGCAATCAAGACTTCCTCGACCTCTGCGCCCGCAAACTCTACGAAATGACCGCCTACGTCATCATGTCGCATCTGCTCCTGCAAGACACCCAGCGCGCCCCCGAACTCTTCGGCAAGTCGCTCACCGTCTTCATCAACTATGCCGAGAGCGAAGTAGCCAAGCACTGCAACTACATCCACGCCCTCAATGTTGACCAGTTGGCAAGTTACGTGCAAGAGTAAGACTCACACATATTATATAATAAGGGCTGGCTTCCATGATGGGAGCCAGCCTTTTTTTGTTGTTCAACGCAACGTGAGTTCGACGTAAGAGAACTCAACTTCGGAAGTTCTTTTTACCGCTTCGCGGGCTTTAGAAAAACAAGAAAAAATAAAAAAATAAGTAGTCGAACAAAAATAGTTT
>DGSP01000043.1 GCA_002393555.1 Prevotellaceae bacterium UBA4359 | reverse complement strand
ATTTTAACACGAATTACGCGAATATACACAAAACTATGCAGCACAAGAAACTATCACACAAAGCACCTTCTGTGCGACGAAGAACACGAAAACCATCCGGATGGTTCGTGAAATTCGTCGACGTCCACGGCTTCGAGTGATAGGAATACTATCCGCATGGTTCGTATTCATTCGTGAAATTCGTGTTTAGATAGAAAACATCGGAACATCCGAAACTTGAATTAAGGTTAAAGTCAGGGTTAAAGTTTTCATGAACACACAGGAAATCATCTGCTCAATGGCTTTGACAAGGCTGAAAGGGCTGAGTCTGCTGAATGCCCGCACACTGTTGGAAACAATGGGGTCGGCCAGTGAGGTGTTTGCCAACCGACGCGACATCATGAGCGTGATTCCTGATGCCAGCAACGGGCTGGTGGAGGCTTTGGCTCATGTGGATGATGCCATGCGGGAGGCTGAACGAGAGATGGAGTTTGTGGAGCGGAAGCACCTAAGAGTGTTCACGCTGACCGATGAGAATTATCCTCAACGGCTTCGCGAGTGCGAGGATGCGCCTCTGGTACTATTTTACTATGGCGACGCTGACCTGAACGCACTGCGCATCATCAACATTGTGGGTACGCGCAAATGCTCGGCATACGGACGCGAAGTGTGCGAGAACTTTGTTGCTGACCTGAAGCGATACTACCCCGACACGGTCATTGTGAGCGGTCTGGCATACGGCATTGACGTTTGTGCCCACCGTGCAGCCCTGAAGTGCGGCATGCGCACTGTGGGGGTGTTGGCTCACGGACTCGACATCATCTATCCGTCTCTGCACCGACAAACGGCGGCTGACATGGTGCATCAGGGTGGGGGACTGCTGACGGAATACCCTTCGGGCACACGACCCGACAAGCAGAACTTTGTGCGCCGCAACCGCATCGTGGCTGGCTTGTGCGATGCCTGCATCGTGGTGGAGAGCGGCGTGAAGGGCGGCTCGCTCATCACGGCTGAACTGGCCATGAACTATAATCGCGATGTTTTTGCCTTTCCAGGGCGCGTGTATGACGAGAACAGCCGTGGGTGCAACAATCTCATCAGACGGCAGCAAGCGACGCTCCTGACGGACGCGGAGAGCCTTCTGGAGGGATTGGGCTGGGCGAACCCTTTGGCCGAAGCAAAAAAGCCAAAGGTCATCCAGCAAGAACTCTTCCCCGACCTGACAGAGGAAGAGCGTGTTTTGGTCCACACACTGCAAGAAGTGGATGACAAACATGTGAACCAGATTGCCATCGACACCAACATACCTTATTCACGGGTGAGCATGTTGCTGTTTGACCTTGAGATGCGGGGGATTGTCATGGCGCTGGGTGGTGCAAGATATAGGCTTGTGCATAAGTGAAAAGTGAAAAGTGAAAAATCTAAGTTACTTTGTTCAAATGGAACATTCCGCATGGCAAGTAACTTAGATTTTTCACTTTTCATTTTTCACTTTTCACTCTACAACGCCTGCATGTCGTTTAGTTTCTTGTAGTAGCCATCCTGAGCGATGAGTGCTTCATGGGTGCCTCGTTCCACGATGCGACCTTCATGCAAGACATTGATTTCATCGGCATTTTTGATGGTGGAGAGGCGGTGGGCAATGGCAATGGTGGTGCGTGATTTCATCAGTTTTTCGAGTGCATCCTGCACCAGTCGTTCGCTCTCCGTGTCGAGTGCCGAGGTGGCTTCGTCGAGAATGAGGATGGGAGGATTCTTCAGAATGGCACGGGCTATGGAGATTCTTTGCCTCTGTCCGCCCGAAAGACGCCCGCCACGGTCTCCAACATTGGTCTGGTAGCCATTCTCCATCTCCATGATGAAATCGTGCGCATTGGCGATTTTTGCGGCTGCCTCCACCTGCTCCTGTGTGGCGTCATCCACACCAAAGGCGATATTGTTAAAGATGGTGTCGTTGAAGAGGATGGCTTCTTGGTTGACGTTGCCTATGATGCCCCGCAAAGAATGGAGGGAGAGGTGGCGCACGTCTTCGCCGTCAATCTTGATGGCACCTGCCGACACGTCGTGATAGCGCGGAATGAGGTCAACCAGTGTGCTCTTGCCTGAGCCTGACTGACCCACCAAGGCGATGGTCTGCCCTTTCTTGATGGTGAGGTTGATGTCGTGGAGGATTTCATGCCCTGTGTTGTAGGAGAAGTGGACATGTTCCAGTTCGATGCTGTCGGTGAGTGTGTCGATTTTCTTGGGATGCTCTATCTCCTTGATGTTGTTCTCGGCCATGAGAATCTTGTTGATGCGCTCCAGTGAGGCAAGTCCTTTCTGGATGCTGTAGCCAGCCTTTGAAAGGTCCTTGATGGGCTGTAGGGTGGTGTAGAGGATGACCAAATAGTAGATGAATCCGCTGGCATCGATGGGGCTATTGCCTGAGAAGATAAGGTAGCCGCCAAACCAAAGGACGATGACAATCATACAAGTGCCCAAGAACTCGCTCACAGGGTGGGCTGCCGACTGGCGTATGGCCACTCTGACGGCGGCATCGCGGTGTTCGTTGTTTATCTTGGTGAAACGTGCCTCCATCTTCCGCTCGGCGATGAATGCCTTGATGATGCGGAGTCCGCCGAGGGTCTCTTCTATCTGGCTGATTCCATCGCTCCATTTCGACTGGGCCAACAGCGAATTTTGCTTCAGTTTCTTGCCAATACGGCCTATTCCACCGGCTAAAAGTGGCACAACCAGGAGGGTGAAGAGCGTGAGTTGCCAACTCATGGCAAACATGGTGCCTACATAGACGAGGATGAAGATGGGATTTTTAATCATCATGTCGAGCGAGGAGGTGATACTGCCGTCTATCTCGCCCACATCGGTGCTGACACGTGCCAGAATGTCGCCCTTGCGCTCTTCGGAGAAGAAGGAGAGAGGCAGGGAAAGTATCTTCTTGTAGATGTCGTTGCGGATGTCGCGGATGATACCTGTACGCAAGGGCATCAAGAAGGCTGAACCGCCGAAGTAGGTGGCTGCCTTGAGCAAGGTGAGTGAGGCCAGAATCACGCCCAACATGAGCAGGGTGGTGGAAGGACCGTATGTCTCCACCAACAGCTGTGAATAGTAGTAGCCGTTGTTCTTGGCCACTTCCAACAAGTTGTTGATGCCGCCTGTTCCCCATTCCATGAACTGATACGTCTCCGAATTGACTTTGAAGAGTATCTGCAAGATGGGCAGCAGGATGGAGAAGGAAAAGACATTGAACAAGGCGGCCAAAATGTTCATGGCTAACGTTCCGGCAATGTACCCCTTGTAGCGGGCGAAATAACCGCCCATCTGACTGAAAAATTCCCTCATTGGCGTGTCCTATACTTTCCTATATTCTGTAGTGTCTTTAGCATCTATCGTCTCTTTTCTATTGCTTCTCTCCCTTCGCCTTGAAAGCCAAAGCATAAAGCCTCATTTGCTTCACCATAGCCAAGAGTCCGTTGCTGCGTGTGGGAGAGAGGTGTTCTTTCAGACCAATATCCTCAATAAAATGAAGGTTGGCGGCAAGTATTTCGTCGGGGGTGTGGTCGTTGAACACTCGAATGAGCAGGGTGACAAGCCCCTTCACAATGAGGGCATCACTCTCTGCCTGAAAGTGTATCTTCCCTTCGGGTGTGAGGTCGGCTTGCAGCCACACACGGCTCTGACAACCGTCGATAAGGTTACTCTCTACTTTATACTCTGCGGGCAGCGGCTCCTGCTCACTGCCCAAGTCGATGAGCATCTGATACTTGTCCATCCAGTCGTCGAAGCCCTCAAACTCCTCAATCACTTCTTGTTGTGTTTCTTCTATTGTCATAAACGTCAATTGTTTTTTATCATACCTCCCCATCCCGCACGGACCTCTCTCGCCCCACAGGGAGAGAGTAGTGGAGAGGGCATTTATTCTTCTGTCCAAATCACCTCCAGCATGGTCTGTCCCACAGCCTTGAGGGTTTCTTTGTCAATATGGTTGATGTTGTCGTCCATCGTGTGCCAAGTGGCTGGAAAACCGCCTTCTTGGGTGTCGGTACCTATCACGTCGATGCAAGGAATGCCACCGCGATTGACCTGTAAGTGGTCATCTGTCACACCACCACCTTCATCGTCATAACTGAAGTATTTGCCATAACCGATGCGGTTGGCTGCCGCCCACACCTTATCGACGATGGTGGGAGCGTATGCCATTGAGATGCGTTCGCGGTAGAAGATGGTGTTGGCATTGCCCACCATGTCGAGGTTGATGCCATAACGAGCCGTGTAGCCGTCGAGATGACGCTTGCCTGACCAGTATTGACTGCCCAGACACCAGGTGCTCTCGTGGTCTTCGCCATCGTTGGCCCATGATGGAGTGCCACAGTCTTCAGCATCCCAACAGATGAAGTCAATCCCTAACGAGGGATGGAGGGCAAAAAGAGATGAGTCATCTTTCTCGGCTAAGTCTTTCTGTAACTGACGCGCCAATTCGAGCATCACGCCGATGGAACTGCCGCCATCGTTAGCCCCATCTATCGGGGTGTGGTGATTTTCCTCGTCACGATCATGGTCAGCCCACGGACGACTATCCCAGTGGCCGCAGATGATGATACGTGCCGGAGCATCTGGATTGAAGGCTGCAATGATGTTGCGCATCTTGACAGGGGTGCCATCGTAGAGTTTTGAATCGGCATATTGGTCATAGACCGTGGCTCCGAAGGTTTTGAACTTACGGGCAATGTAGTTACCACACGAATCATGAGCCGCAGAGTTCATCACACGGGGACCGAAAGCACATTGCTCAGCCACATACTGATAGGCCGAATCCTCGTTGAATGAAGGTGCAGGCGACACATAACTGGTGTCCACGTTCTGCTTTTCCTTACAGCCCAACAGCAGCAAGGGAAAGAGGACCAGATAGAGTAATTTTCTCATTGTTGATGGATTAACAGGTGCAAAGGTAGGCATTTTGAGTGAAAAGTGAAGAGTGGAAAGGGAAAAATCTGCTTTTCACTTCCCACTTTCTGCTTTCAGAAACGCTGCCAACTGTGCAACCGCTCTTGCCCGATGGCTGATGCCATTCTTCACTTCGTTACCTAATTCGGCAAAGGTCTTATCGTAGCCCTCAGGCACAAAGAGAGGGTCATAGCCAAAACCGCCATTGCCTCGCTTCTCATCAATGATGCGGCCATTCACGATTCCATCGAAGAAATGTTCCTCGCCTTCATATATCAGCGCAACACTGGTGCGGAAACAGGCTTTGCGGTTTTCCTTTCCCGCCAGTTTCTCCAGCAGTACATCCATGTTGACATCATCCTTACTGTCAGCCGTCACCTGACGGCCATTCTTCATGGCAAAACGCGCTGAATAGACACCTGGCTCACCGCCCAGTGCCTCCACCTGCAAACCCGAATCGTCGGCAAAACAATCGAAGCCAAAATGCTTCTTCACATAACGAGCCTTCTGCAAGGCATTTTCCCGAAAGGTCGTGCCTGTTTCGGGGATGTCCACCTCACAACCGATGTCTTTCAAACTTTTCACTTCATACTTATCGCCCAAAATGGCACGTATCTCTTCCAACTTGTGCGCATTGTTGCTGGCAAACACTAATGTCTTCATTTTCCTTTTTCTTTTGTTAGAATTGTCATTACGAGTTGTAAAATTAGTGCTTTTCTTTGTTTTTTGTGTCACTTTTCCAATGTTTTTAACGACTTTGTCTGTTTTTTTCACTTTTATTTTGACAAATAGAAAAAAAACACCTACTTTTGTTTACAGTTTGTTCTGTAAGACCCTAAAAAGAAAGTCAAAAACAATAATAGAAAAAATCATCCACTCATGGAAAAGATTGATAAACTTGACAAGCAAATCATGGAGATTATCTCCACCAATGCGCGCATTCCTTTCAAAGATGTAGCAGCCGTATGTGGTGTGTCGCGCGCCGCCATCCACCAGCGTGTTCAGCGTCTCATCGACACCAACGTGATTGTCGGCTCTGGCTATGTCATCAACCCCAAGAGCCTCGGCTACAAGACCTGCACCTACGTGGGCATCCGCCTGGAGAAAGGCTCCATGTATGAGCGTGTGGTGAGCGAACTCAACAAGATTCCCGAAATTGTGGAATGCCACTACACCACAGGCCCCTACACCATGCTCGTGAAACTCTATGCCCGCGACAACGAACAACTCATGGATCTTCTCAACCGCAAGATTCAAGGCATCACTGGTGTCGATTCCACTGAGACCCTTATCTCCCTTGACCAGAGCATCAAGAAGGAAGTGCCCATCTGTGTGACCGACAAGCCTGAAGAGAAATTTCAGAAAGGCGGAAAAGCGAAGATTATTCTTGCTGAAGACGAATAGATTTGCCCACAAACCCGCAAAAAGAAACGGGGATGCACTAAAACTATAAACAGGGGATGTACCAGTTTTGGTATATCCCCCGTTTCTTTTTGTGGGTTTGTGGGTTCATTAGACTTCCGCCCTCTCACTTCAAGTGCCGCGAGTGGTGTAGGTTATCATCGAAGACCTTGAACTCGTAGCCTTCCCGTTGCAACCACTCGATGCAGCGCGGCAGGGCCGTCTTCAGTTTGTCGATGCTGCGCAGGGAGTCGTGGAAGGTGATGATGGAGCCGTTACGCGTGTATCTGCGTACATTATTATATACATCCTCCGCCGTCAGATGCTTTGAGTAGTCGCGTGTGACAAGGTCCCACATGATGATGGTGTAGTGGCGACGAATGCGGATGTACTGCTGATTCTTCATCCAGCCACGGGGCGGACGGAAGAGGTTAGAATGGATGAGCCGGTCAGCCTCGTTGGCATTGCGCAGAAAGTGGCCGCTGGAAACGGTGAATCCACCCAGATGGTTGAAGGTGTGGTTGCCCAAGCGATGGCCGTGCGAACGTATCAGTTCGAAGAGTTCAGGATACTTGCGCACATTGTCGCCCACCATGAAGAAAGTGGCCTTCACCCCATAGCGGTCAAGTGTCTCTATCAGCCACGGGGTCGATTCGGGGATAGGCCCATCGTCGAAGGTCAGATAGACAGCCTTCTCGTTGGGGTCCATCCGCCAAATCGCGCTCGGATAGAGCCAGCGAAGCCACTTGCTGGGTTGTTCTATTATCATCGGCCCTACTGAAGTTTGATGCCCGCCTCATCGCATCTGCCGATAAAGGCATTGTACAACCGCTCAATGTCGGTGTCGAGTTGCTGCGACTTCTTCTCGTAGGCTGCAGCCTTGGGGGCTTTCATCTCAATCAGTTTGTTGTAGGTGTCCTGCACTGTTGCCAGCACTAACAGTTCCTGATGGCAATCGCGGGTACTGTTGACAAAATAGGTGTTGTTGAGCGACAGATACCACACAGCGTATTCCTTCGAGCGTTTCTCCAACTGCTCCAAAATGTTCACCGCTTTTTCAGGCTTGCCACAAGCGATGTAGGCATTGGCCAAATCGAGCGATGCACAGTCGATGCTGTGGGGTACATTGTAGGAGGGGATTTCCTGCTCACACTTCTCCAATGCCTTCAGTGCCTTGTCCATCTTATGCTCCTTCACCAGATTGGTGATGAGGTTGGCAAACCAGCGGCGGTGCGTGAAGCACATGCGCATGGTCGTCTCGTCGATGTAGAGGTCAGGCTGACGGAGATTGCCATACTGATACTTGTTCATCATGTTCTCATAGGCCTTGTCGGTGTCAATGACCGTATGAGGCATGCCGTAAGACATCTCGTTCTCCTCGAAAGTGAAGGGGCTGATGCGCCATGCCATGCCTTCCTGGATGAAGTGTCGCCACAGGTTGCCATAGTTGCTCGAACCTACGGTGGTGGACATGTAGAGCGGGCGTGAGAAGTTGCTTTGGGCAATCATCTCCAGCATCATGATGAAACTCTTGGACACACGGCCCTGCCCGGCAAGACTGATGACCATCTGGTCGGGAATGACGGCATTGCCCAAAGAGTCGGTCGGAATCATCATGCCCGAACGCTTCACAGCCTCCTTGTCAACGGTGACGTAGAGCGTGTCGCTGGGCAGACAGGAGGGAAGGTCATTCACCACCGCCATATCTTCTGCGCTCAAACCTTCATAGTCCTTCAAGACGAACTTATGGATGGCAGTCTTCAGTTCGAAGGGGTTGTCGCCCCACAAGCGACGGGCGAGAGCCGAATCTTGCTCCATGACATAACGAACGATTTCCTTAATGGTCATGCTTTCGTTGAAGTCGGGGTTCACGTCAATCATTTCGTTCTTGCCTGCCGTGTATTGGTAGCGTTCCCACAAGATGGGCAACGGGCTTGACTGCCCTTCACCCTCGAAGGCCGGACGCTTCATCTGGTCGATGTACCAGTCTGTCTGCAGATAGGAGAGGTTGCACACACGCACATCGGTGCGCTTGCCCTCAGTGTCTTCGTTATACCAGAGCGGGAAGGTGTCGTTGTCGCCATTGGTGTAGATGACACCATTGTGAGGGATGGTCTCCAGATAGTTCAGGCCGAAGTCGCGGCACACATAACGTCCGGAGCGGTCGTGGTCGTCCCACGTCTGGCTGACCATCTGCAAAGGCACTGCCAGAGCAGGCACAAGACCCGCTACACCAGCCACGATGGCAGCCATGCGGCGTTCCATCTTCGTGCCAAGCCACTTGCCCAAGAGTTCATAGATGGCTGCGATGCCCAGACCGCACCAGATGGCAAACGCATAGAACGACCCCGCATAGGCGTAGTCACGCTCACGAGGCTGAAGCGGAGTCTGGTTCAGGTAGATGACGATGGCGATGCCTGTCATGAAGAAGAGGAAGAACACCACCCAGAACTGCTGAATGCCTTTCTTGTCGCGGAAGGCTTGCCAGAAGAAGCCTATCAGACCGAGAATGAGTGGCAGGCAGAAGAAGACGTTGCGTCCCTTGTTTTCTTTCAGGTCAGAAGGCAGGAGGTCTTGGTTGCCCAGTCGCATGTTGTCAAGCCAATCGAAACCAGAGAGCCAGTTGCCATGCTCCAGTTCGCCATTACCTTGAATGTCGTTCTGGCGACCTGCAAAGTTCCACATGAAGTAGCGCCAGTACATCCAGTTCATCTGATAGGAAAGGAAGAAGCGGATGTTGTCTATCTGACCCGGAATCTCCACGGTGCGCGATTCCCGGCCAGGTATTCTGTATTCAACCGAATGATAAGACACGTTGCCCAGCCACGACTCGTAGGCCCTCACGTGCATGGGTTCGTCGCTGTAGATGCGAGGGAAGAGGATGCACTGGTTGGAGGGATACTTGAGGGTGAACTTGTCGCGAATCTTCACATACTCATCTTTCTCGCTTTCGTTCTCCTTGGCCTTGCGCTGATAGACGGGTGCGCCTTGTTCAGTATCGTAGGTCAGGTAACCATCACTGTTTTCCTTGATGGCTGGCTGCGACTTGTAGGTCTGTCCGAAGAAGAGCGGACGGTCGCCATACTGCTCACGTCCCAGATATTCGCCCAGCGTGAACACATCCTCTGGCGAGTTCTGGTCCATCATCGGGTTGGCCGTGGAACGGATGACGATGACGGCGTATGAACTGTAACCCACCGTCATCATGGTCATGCAGAGAATGGCGGTGTTGAGAATGCGCGGAGTGGCTTTCTTAGTGAAGAAAAGCACACCTGCAAGGATGCCCAACACGATGATGCCGATGATGATAGAGGCTGTTCCATGTCCATAGAACGGGATGCCAAGCAGGGCGGTGCAGACGATGAATGAGACATACATGCGTGTATTGTCCACCGCCTTGGTCGTCTCCCAGAGTCCCCACACAAGAGCAGCGACCAGCAGGGTCAGATAGATGTAAAGACCTATATTATAAGGCATTCCGAAGGAGTTGACAAACAACAGTTCGAACCATCCGCCCACTTTCAGGATGCCTGGCACAATGCCATAGAGCACAGCGGCCACGATGACAACAGAAACGCCCAGCACCATCAGTGAGCCTTTGCCTGTAGGAGCCTTGCTCATCTTATAATAATAGACAAGCACGATGGCAGGAATACAAAGGAGGTTCAGCAGGTGCACACCAATGGAAAGACCCACCAGATAGGCAATGAACACAATCCAACGGTCGGAGTGAGGCCGGTCGGCATTGTCTTCCCACTTCAGAATGAGCCAGAAGACCAGTGCGGTGAAGAAACTGGAGAAGGCATAGACCTCACCTTCGACGGCTGAGAACCAGAACGTGTCAGACCAAGTGTAGATGAGGGCACCTGCGATGCCGCTGCCCATGATGGCGAGCAACTGGCCCACCGACGGAGCCTCTTCGCCCTCGACCAGCAGTTTCTTGGCCAAGTGGGTGATGCTCCAGAAGAGGAACAGGATGCAGCCTGCACTGAGCAAGGCGTTCATCATGTTAATCATCTTGGCAATCTGCGAAGGGTCGCTGGCAAAGAGCGAGAAGAAATTGCCGAAGAGCATGAAGAAAGGTGCCCCGGGGGGGTGGCCCACCTCCAGTTTGGCTGCGGTGGTGATGAACTCAGGGCAGTCCCAGAAACTGGCCGTGGGTTCGATGGTGGAGCAGTAGGTGAATGCCGCAATGGCAAAGACTGCCCAGCCCACAATGTTGTTGACTAACTTGTATTGCTTCATGTCAAGTTTGTTTTTTTTATTTCTCAATCTCGTGCAGTTCCACCTTGAAAATCAGGGCTGAATAGGGCTTGATTTCCTTGCCTGTCTCGCGGTCGCCGTAGGCCAACTGATAGGGGATGTAGAGTTCCCATTCCGAACCCACAGGCATCATCTCCAGGGCTTCGGTCCATCCCTTGATGACCTGATTCACCTGGAAGGTGGCAGGTTGTCCGCGCTTGTAACTGCTGTCGAACACGGTGCCGTCGATGAGTTTGCCTTCATAATCGACTTTCACCTTCTGACGGGCAGTGGGCTTCTCGCCGTTGCCCATCTTGATGACCTTATACTGCAAGCCGCTGGCCGTGGTCTGCACTCCTTCCTTGGTCTTGTTCTCTTCGAGGAACTTCTCGCCAGCCAAGCGGTTGGGGCCATAGAGACGTTCCTTGTTGGCAGCCTGACGCGCGGTCATCTTCTCCTGAAAAACACGGTTTGCGCTGTCGGGAGCCATCTCGCTCTGACCCATCAGACCTGCCACAATGGCGCTGGCCACGATGACAGGACTCACGCTCATGCCCTCGTCAGCCGCATAGTAGTCTTTCGAGAACGATTGGGTCATGTTGAGGATTTGGCTGCCAATCTGGCCACCAGCACTGTAGGCCGCCAAATCCTTGTCGGCGGGGTCGGCATTGGCACGGTCGATGATGCCTTCGGCAAAGCGGGACAGATGGGCTTCGTCCACACCCAACTGGTTCTGCGCATACTGCTTCAGACCGTTGGACTGCATCACACCAAAAATATAGCCCAGCGAGTCGCCGGCGTTGGCCAGAACGGGCTTTTCCACCTTGAAAGCAGGCTTGCCCTTTTTCTGCGCCTCGATAAAAGCCGCCAAGTCTGCTTTCTGCTTTGCCTTGAAGGCTTTGAGATCGGCTGCATCCTTCACTTTCTTTGCTTTGGCAGCCTCTTTGGCTGCCCAGATAGAATCCTTCGTTTCTGTCTGTGCGAAAACAGCGTTTGCAATGGCAAACGCTGCTATGGTCAATGTGAGTATCTTCTTCATTTTCAAATTGTCAATTAATCAATTACTTCAGCACCTCAATCGTGAAGACAAGCGTGGAGAAAGGCTTAATCATGCCCTGATTCTGGTCGCCATAACCCAGTTCTTGAGGAATGGTCACTTCCCACTTGGAGCCGGCAGGCATCATCTTCAGAGCCTCAACCCAACCCTCAATCACGTGGGGAGCAGCCATATCAACCGTGAAGGGCTGGTTGCGCTCGTAACTGCTGTCGAACACCGTACCGTCAATCAACTTGCCTTCATAGTTCACCTTCACCTTTGTCGTGTCAGTAGGCAGCGCACCAGTGCCCTCAACGAGCACCTTATACTGCAAACCGCTCTTGGTCACCTTCACGCCGTCCTTCTTCTTGTTCTCGGCCAGATACTTCTCGCCAGCAGCCTTGTTGTCGGCAAACTGCTTCTCTGTGTTGGCCTTGCGGATGGGCTCCAACTGCTCGTTGAACTTGTTGAATGCCTCCTCAGCCTTCATCGTCTCGGTGCCTTTCAATCCAGCCACCAGACCGGCAATGATGGTCTTCACGTTCACACTCTTGGTCGAATCGCCGGCATACACTTCCTGGCTCAGACCCTTCGACATCTGCTGCACCTGCTTTCCCACTTCCAAACCCTTCAGATAGGCCTCCTTCTTGGGGTCAGTCTCGTTCACGGCACCTTCTTTCATACCCTTGATAAAATCGTCCATGTAGGTGGAGTCAATGCCCAACTGCATGGTCATATACTGCTTCAAACCTTCTGACTGAGCCACACCCAGATTGTAGGCCAGCGAATCCACACCATCCTTGAGAGAGGCACTGTTGCCACCATCGCAAGAAACCATTGTCATGGCAGCCATTGCAACAACTGCTGCCATCAGAGAAATCTTTTTCATTGTTCTTTTCTTATTTTTTGATTTGAGTTAAAATTGTTCTTTACTTCCGTTCTCTGTGCCACATCCTCTGTCCAACACCGTGCCACATCGCTCTCATGCAACTGTGCCACACTACTTTGACCAAACAATGCCACACAACATTTCTTACCCATGCATGCACATGGGTACAAAAACATGCAAAGATAACGTTTATTTTGCTGACAGACAGCCTCTCACAGCAAAAATCTACTTTTTTTAATGTTTTTTTTAACAAGACCTGCACTTTTGGAACATGGCACAGCCAGTAAGCCGACAACACGGACGAAGAAATTTCAACACAAGAACAAGGAAAAAACAGCCCTTGAACCACCTCAAAAACCATTCCCCAACCACCCCGAAAAGGGGTAGCGAAACAGCATTTCTGAAAAGTCCCTCAACATGGGGCTTTCAGAGCCTCAAAACAGGTGTGAGTCAGACCTGTCCCATAGGTGTGAGTCACACCTGTCATAGGGGTGTGAGTCACACCTGTTTTGAGGCAGTGGAAGCGAGTCGGAAAAAGATGGGGAAATGGGCCACCGGAAACTGCAGAATCCGGCATGAGGCATCAGACCAAAAGCAGCGGCAGGGAAAAGGGCAAAAAGAAAGCGACGAGACCGAGGTGTCGGAATCGTCGCTCATTTAATTATTTGTTAATACTTTTTTTCTCTCTCTCCGTCGAAACTCAAGTGCCGTATTGCACTGAGTCTTGTCGGATTTTTTGCAGAGATGTCTCTTCTTTCGATTATTTGAAGATTGAGACATTGCTTACGATGGCTGCTACAGCCACGATAGCCACTGCGATCATTGTCATAGTTTCCATAAAACAATCTCCTTTCTTAATTTAATGAATAATAATGTTAAATGTTTAACTAAACCAATTCTTACTCTATTCTCTTTTGCCTTTTGCTTGTTGGGGCAATCTTTTACCTTTCTTATCGAGAACTTTTATCTTCTTACCTTATATATATTGTAGCCTTGCGGCTGGAACTTTCAAAAACTGGAGTAGGGCTTCTCACGAAGACCTGGCTCCTAAATAACAATCTTTTACTAACCTAAATCTAATACCTTTACCAAAACCTATATGATAGAAAAACTAATTTTTTCTCACTTTTGTTTTGTGTGTCTCAGGAAGGTTGTCTGTCACTCGCTTGCGACCCCCTGTTTCCTTTTGACGATGCAAAGGTACGGCCTTTTGCGAGTGTAACCAACAAAAAGCAGCACTTTTTGACAAAAACAGGGTGTTTTGTTGACGTATATCAAGATATGTGTACGCACACAAGCAAAAAGCACAGTTTTTTGTGTGCGTACACAGTCCTTGGGAAAGTAGAAAGAAGAGAGCATACATTATATATAAAATAAAGTGGTGCATTTTATCAAATCCAACTGACTTTTGAGGCAAGAAAGGGGGTGGAGGAGAGAAAAATGTGCGGTAAAAACAAACATTTTCCCGAAAAGGCTTGGGAGTTTCGGAAATTAAAGGTATTTTTGCATTTATTCTTTTGCGAAAAACAAAAATAACTCAATTTAATAACTTAAATTCTTTAACATTTTATGTGGTTAACAAACTCTTCAATCGGAAGGAAAGTGATCATGTCGGTGTCTGGCTTGGCGCTTATCCTCTTCCTGACGTTTCATGCCTGCATGAACGTCGTGGCACTCTTCAGTGCGGAGGCGTACAACCAGATTTGTGAACTGCTGGGCAGCAACTGGTATGCCATTGCGGCCACCTGCGTCCTGGCAGCCCTCATGGTTGTTCACATCGTCTTCGCCTTCATCCTCACCTTCCAGAACCGGAAGGCACGTGGCAACAACAAGTATGCCATCACCGACAAACCCAAACTGGTGGAATGGGCCAGCCAGAACATGCTGGTGCTCGGCATCATCGTGTGCCTGGGACTCATCCTGCACCTCCACGACTTCTGGGCCAACATGATGTGGGCTGAAATCATCGGTGCTGAATACAACATTGCTCCCACGGATGGCTTCGGCTGGATTAAGTACACGTTCCAGAACCCCATCTTCACGGTGCTCTACCTCATTTGGATTGTGGCCATCTGGATGCACCTCACCCACGGCTTCTGGTCGGCCATGCAGACACTCGGCTGGAGCGGTCACACGTGGCTGCTGCGCTGGAAGTGCATCGGCTACATCTGGTCAACCGTCGTGATGGCCATGTTTGCCATCGTAGCCCTCGCTTTCACCCTCTGTCCCGACATGCTTGGCGGCATGGACGGAAAAGTCGTTCCTTTCTGGATGTAATTATTAGCAAAGTGAAAAGTGAAAAGTGAAAAGTGAAAAATCTAAGTAACTGATTGCTCGCTTGTTCTGCTGGACACTCTTCACCGCATAATCAAAAAGAAAAAAGTAATTCATAGTGAGAAGCAGGTGTTGGTCTAAAGGAAATTTAGATTTTTCACTTTTCACTTTTCACTTTTCACCCAAATAAAGTTATGGCAATAAATATCGATTCAAAGATACCTGAGGGACCAGTGGCGGAGAAGTGGTCGAACTATAAGGCTCACCAGCGCCTGGTCAATCCAAAAAATAAACTGAAACTCGATGTCATCGTGGTTGGTACGGGTTTGGCAGGTGCTTCGGCTGCCGCATCTCTCGGTGAGATGGGTTTCAACGTGCTCAATTTCTGCATTCAGGACTCGCCCCGTCGTGCACACTCCATCGCTGCACAGGGCGGTATCAATGCAGCCAAGAATTATCAGAACGACGGCGACTCGGTCTATCGTCTGTTCTACGACACCGTGAAGGGTGGCGACTACCGCGCCCGTGAGGCCAACGTGTATCGTCTGGCTGAGGTGTCCAACTCCATCATCGACCAGTGTGTGGCTCAGGGCGTTCCGTTCGCTCGCGAGTATGGTGGCACACTTGCCAACCGTTCTTTCGGTGGTGCACAGGTGTCTCGTACTTTCTATGCTAAGGGTCAGACAGGTCAGCAGTTGCTGCTCGGTGCCTACTCAGCACTCTCTGCACAGGTAAATGCTGGCAAGGTGAAACTCTACACCCGCTATGAAATGCTCGATGTGGTCATCATCGACGGCAAGGCTCGTGGTATCATCGCCAAGAACCTCGTGACTGGTAAGTTGGAGCGTTTCTCTGCCAATGCTGTGGTCATCGCTACGGGTGGTTATGGCAACACTTACTTCCTCTCTACCAACGCAATGGGTTGCAACTGTACCGCTGCCATGTCTTGCTACCGCAAGGGTGCTTACTTCGCTAACCCCTGCTACGTGCAGATTCACCCCACTTGTATTCCTGTTCACGGCGACAAGCAGTCGAAACTGACCTTGATGTCAGAGTCTCTGCGTAACGATGGCCGTATCTGGGTGCCTAAGAAACTGGAAGATGCTAAGGCTCTTCAGGCTGGCACCAAGGAGGGTTGGGAGATTCCAGAGGAAGACCGCGACTACTACTTGGAGCGTCGCTATCCTGCCTTCGGAAACCTCGTTCCTCGCGACGTGGCTTCACGTGCTGCCAAGGAGCGTTGTGACAAGGGCTTTGGCGTGAACAACACAGGTTTGGCTGTGTTCCTCGACTTCTCCGAGTCTATCCAGCGTCTGGGCATCGACGTGATTCGCCAGCGTTATGGCAACCTCTTCGACATGTATGAGGAGATTACCGACGTGAACCCCGGCGAAAAGCGCACCACTGTGAACGGCATGGACTACTACAACCCGATGATGATTTTCCCAGCCATTCACTACACGATGGGCGGCATCTGGGTTGACTACGAACTCCAGACTTCCATCCCTGGCCTCTTCGCCATCGGTGAATGTAACTTCTCCGACCACGGTGCCAACCGCCTCGGTGCTTCTGCCCTCATGCAGGGTCTCGCCGACGGTTACTTCGTGCTGCCTTACACCATCCAGAACTACCTCGCCGACCAGTCTATCTGGCCACGCATCTCGACCGATGCACCTGAGTTTGCTGAGGTGGAGAAGGCTACCGAGGAGCGCATCCAGAAACTCATGAACATCAAGGGTAAGCGTTCTGTCGATTCTATCCACAAGGAACTCGGCCACATCTGCTGGGAGTACATCGGCATGGGTCGCACGAAGGAAGGTCTTGAGAAGGGTATCAAACTCATCGACGAACTCCGCAAGGAATTTGACACCAACCTCTTCATTCCGGGCAGCCGCGAGGGTCTGAATGTGGAACTTGACAAGGCCATCCACCTCGACGACTTCATCACGATGGGTAAACTCATTGCCTACGACGCACTCTCTCGCGAAGAGTCCTGCGGTGGACACTTCCGTGAGGAGCACCAGACCGAAGAAGGCGAAGCCAAGCGCGACGACAAGAACTTCTTCTATGTGGGCTGCTGGAAGTATCAGGGCAACGACGCAACGGCACCTGAACTCATCAAGGAGCCTCTCGAATATGAAGCAATCAAAGTACAAACCCGTAACTATAAGAACTAAGGAACTATGGCTGAAAAAGTATTAAAATCATTCACAGTAAAATACTGGAAGCAGAATGGTCCGAAAGATGCGGGTCATTTTGAAGAGAAGGTAATGAAGGACATCCCAGGCGATACTTCATTCCTTGAGATGCTCGACATCCTCAACGAGCAGTTGATTGAGGAAGGCAAGGAGCCTTTCGTGTTCGACCACGACTGCCGCGAGGGCATCTGCGGCATGTGCTCGCTCTACATCAACGGTACGCCTCACGGCAAGACCGAGCGTGGAGCCACCACTTGCCAACTCTACATGCGCAAATTCAACGAGGGCGACGTCATCACCATCGAGCCTTGGCGTTCGGCTGGTTTCCCTGTCATCAAGGACTGCATGGTCGATCGCTCTGCCTTCGACAAAATCATCCAGGCAGGTGGCTACACCACCGTCCGCACAGGTGCTCCACAGGATGCCAACGCCATCCTCATCCCCAAGGAAGATGCCGACGAGGCCATGGACTGCGCCTCCTGCATCGGATGCGGTGCCTGCGTGGCAGCCTGCAAGAACGGCTCTGCCATGCTCTTCGTCTCCTCGAAGGTGTCGCAACTCGCCCTCCTTCCACAAGGTCGCGTAGAGGCAGCCCGTCGTGCCAAGGCAATGGTGGCCAAGATGGACGAACTCGGCTTCGGCAACTGCACCAACACCCGCGCTTGCGAAGCCGTATGTCCAAAATGCGAAACCATCGCCAACATTGCCCGCCTCAACCGCGAGTTCATCAAGGCAAAACTTAACGATTAGTGAGTGTAGAATAATACTCACTTGAACTATACAAACGAAGTTAAGTTCACCATAAGTAACCTAACTGACTAAATGATTTACACATTATTTATATTTAAGTGGCGGTTCTCACGAATCGCCACTTATTTGAATAGACTTCTCACATATTGGACAAAGCGATGGATGGTCATGCTCATGCTAAGCATGGGAGTCCTCCATGCAGCAGCACAACATGATGTCAACACGTGGCTCATGGATAGACTCGAAGCCGTAAGAGATTGGCGACAAGTAGATTACGAAGCCATGATGGACACCGCCCTTTTGAACAAAGACGTAGATGCGCTCATAAAATGTTTGGTGGTCATCGAATACAATAAATCCATAGGAGCCGACAGCACGGCATTAGTCTGGGTAGATTACGTTCTTGAAGAAGGAACGAATAATCGAATTAAGGGAGTGGTGAATTATCTGTTGCAGACCAAATACACGATGATGATTAGCCAAAATCGATTTGATGAGATTGAAAAGATGGCTTGCTACATAGATAGACGCTGGCCAGATAATCCTGAACTGAAAAAGAAATCCGAACATTGGCACCGATTGGCAGAAGCAGGAAAGAATATTCAGCCAGTGAAAATCAACCGTAGAAAGAATGTCACCACTTTGGAACTGTATAGACAAGAAAAATATCGGCATTTCATCAATATACATGCCGATGTCAACCAAACAAAAAATGGCCGATTCATCGTTGATACAGGGGTCATGTCAAGTATGATTCTATATCGCCATGCAGCAAATGAGATGGGAGTGAAAATGCTTCCCGACTGTGTCATCTCCTGCTCTGGAAGTGCCCCCGATGTAGAGTTTTCCATGCAAATGGGAGTGTTGGATAGCCTTCAAATAGGAGACATTACATTGTACAATCTACCTGTGTGGGTATCAGACGAAGAAGTTCGCTACGATGCAGACGGATTCATCGGCACTCCCGACCTCTCCCGGTTAGAATACATGGAGTTATCGTCAGACAGCCTCACCTTCCGCCATCCAGTAGCCGACCAAACAGACGACGTGAATTTCAGAATGAACGCAGGCGGCCGAGGCGACCGCTGCATGATACTGTCCTGCACGTTAGACACACATCCTTTCTCATTCCTGTTGGATACTGGTTGTGATGGGGTCATTCTACCATCTCAATACGCCAGCAACCCTGACGAAGTGCAGGCAAAAATAGGTGGCCAAACATTCTGTTTTAGACACTCCAGCAGTCATGCTTTCACCCCCTATTCCGACTCCATGGGGATTTTGGGCGCACCTATATTAGGTGCTTTCAAAAAGTTATGTATCAATTTCCGTGACTCTCATATTGACTACATCAAGAAAGAGGGTGTGGATGTGATGGAGTTTCAATTAAAAAACAAATAAAAGAAGTGCCGCAGACGAAAAATCTGCGGCATTCTTTTTGTTGGTATCGAAAAGAGTTGTTATCTTTGCAACATGGAATGTAAACCTTTTTCATTCTGTCAGAGATATGAACGAAATACTCAAACAAGCACAACCATACATTGTAACCCTGTGTAGAAAACATAGGGTGAAGGATTTATATGTTTTTGGTTCAGTATTGACTCCACACTTCTCCGAAAAGAGTGATGTTGACTTCCTTGTAGCATTCAAAACAAACGAGATTTCCGACTATTTCACCAACTATTTTGATTTGAAATATGGGTTAGAAGATGCCATGGGGCGTGATGTTGACCTTGTGGAAGAAAAAGCCATTCGTAACCCTGTTTTCAAACGGAATATAGATAAAACAAAGATGAAAATCTATGGATGAGAAAATACAAAAATATCTCTATGATGTACTCAATGCCATAGATGAAATCAATGGATATTTTGAAGGACATCCGAAATTATTTGAGGTTTTTAATCTTGACCTCATGTTGAGACGTGCAGTAGAACGAAATGTTGAAATCATGGGTGAGGCAATGAACCGTATTTTGAAGGAAATGCCCGATATTCCCATCACCAATGCACGCAAAATAGTAGATACCCGCAATTACATCATTCATGGGTATGACAGTCTTTCTTCTGACATCCTTTGGAGCATCATCATCAACCATCTCCCTTTATTGAGAAAAGAAGTTTCCTCATTGTTGGGAGAGGACAAATAAATATTTAATGTCATTCTGTTAATTTCCTTCACCTTTTAGAATTCTTGTCTGTGAAGTACTGACTATCAACAATTTGAAAAGGTTCCCTATATTGCGAAGTTTTTCGTTGCGAAATTTTTCGCAAATATAAGAAAAGGGTGAGAAAACACACTAAATCTTTTTCTAACACAAAATCTTCGGTACTTTCTTGTTGAAACGATGAACTTTAGTTACCTTTGTAGCACTAAAAAAATAGATGTGAACATGATGAACATTGGAGACCGTGCGCCCGAGGTATTGGGCAAGGACGAACAGGGACGGGACATCCGTCTGAGTGACTACAAGGGAAGGAAGTTGGTGCTGTACTTCTATCCGAAGGACAACACGAGCGGATGCACCAGCGAGGCTTGCAGTCTGCGCGACCGTTATGCGGAGTTGCAGGGGGCTGGCTATGAAGTGGTGGGTGTAAGCAAGGATTCGGCTGTATCGCACCAGAAGTTCAAGGAGAAGTATTCGCTGCCCTTCCCGTTGATTGCCGATGTAGATAAGACGCTGATGGAAGCGATGGGTGCTTGGGGCGAGAAAAATATGTATGGAAGAAAGACAATGGGCACCATCCGCACCACCTTCATCATCAATGAAGAGGGTATCATTGAGAACATCCTGGCTGGCAAGCAGGTGAAGACCAAAGAACATGCGCAGCAGATTTTGGATGCGTAAGTTGTTTCAGAATGTTGATTTTGGATGCGTGAGGTTACTGCCTCTAAGTGAATGATGGAAAAGAAAAAACATATCTACACAGAACTGGAGGCTTATCAGAAACTTTCGGCTCTGTGTGCTGCGAGCGAACAGTGTTGCCACGATGTGATGGCAAAGATGAAACGCTGGGAGGTGGCAGATGCAGTGGCAGAGAGGGTAGTGGCGCGGCTGGTGAAGGAACGCTTCATCGACGAAGAACGGTTTGCCAAGGCTTTTGTGAGAGATAAATTCCGCTACAACCATTGGGGCAGGGTGAGGATTGCTCAGGAACTGAAAAAACGAAAAATAGCCGAACGACACATTGAGGAGGCATTGGAAGAAATTGACGAGAAGGACAATCTGGAAACACTACGTGAGATGATTGCGAAGAAACGCCCCTCGGTGAAGGGAAGGAACGACTATGAAATCAAAGGTAAACTGATTCGCTTTGCTTTGGGAAGAGGTTTCCAAATGGACGACATCATCCAGGTGGTGGGCAGTCTTGAAGAATGAGAAATGAGGACTTAATTCTTCATCTGAACAGCAACATTCCATTCCGCATCCCTAACTCCTCATACCCCATTTACATAGCATTCTATAGATTGCCCAAAATCTGTATTCACACCTTTCAGAACAGCGTTGGAAAGCACAGGGGCTTTCACTTTTCCACAGATTGGCTGAGTGCCTTTCTCCACATAACATTCGTCCCACAGACCACTGTCGATGAATGACTGGAGCAGCATGGCCCCACCTTCCACCAACACAGTCTGGATGCCTTCTTCCCACAACTGATGGAGGATGTTGTCAACACTTGTTGATGGCAAAAGATGATAACCTTCCGGCAAGGTCAATGCTTGTGACGATACTACATAGCGTCGGGGCGAAGGACCAACCCACTCGCGAGTGGTGAGCGAAGGGCGGTCAATCTCCCACGTTCTTCTGCCCACCAGAATGGCCTGATGCTCTGCCCTCCGTTTGTGGCAAAGCATTTGGGTGTAAGTGTTTGATATATGACCATCTATAAAGCCATCAGCCGACTCAGCCCATTTCAAGGTCACGTAAGGGCGATGTTTGCCATGAAAAGTCATGAAGCGTTTGTTCAGGCGTTCACATTCAGTTTTCAACACCCCCATCGTCACTTCCATGCCAGCATCTCTAAGTTTCTGTATGCCACGACCTTGCACCTTGGCAAAGGGGTCTTGACAACCGATGACACAACGCTTGAAACCCTTACTTATCAACAGGTCGGCACAAGGAGGTGTTTTGCCATAATGACTACAAGGCTCCAGACTCACATAGATAGTGCTTTCCTTCAACAGATGTTCATCCTCTTTCCTGACTGACGCACAGGCATTTACCTCTGCATGTCCCTCGCCACAGCGCACATGATACCCTTCGCCAATGATTCTCCCATCACACACAATCACAGCCCCCACCATCGGATTGGGCTGCGCATTCTGCCTGCCATTGCTTGCCAACTGCAGACAACGGCGCATGTACATCTCATCAGTTGTCAACACACTATTCATAACTTATCAATACTATTTATCCACATTATTTACACACTATTAACAACTGCAAAATTACTCATTCTTCGGCAAAAACAAAACTATCCGCACCATTTTCATTCTCAAACGTTTGCAATCTCAGCAAAAAACCGTAACTTTGCCACACTTCCAAACGTTTGTGAACAGAGTTTTCAATACTTTGTCCACACTCTCACTGAACAGATTTATCCACACCCATTCATCACTTTACACAGGGAAAACATGAGCGACGGAAACTTCAACAGACAACTACTGCCCAAAACAGACCTCTCTTCAGGACTGCGGGCAGGCAAAGCACAGATGCGCCAGAAGGCTGAACGTGCCTTCGACGAAGTGGTCAACGACTTCATTCTCAACGAGGGAGAACTGAAACAGGCCATGAAAGAACGGTTTATGGAACTACTAAGGAAATAGTTGAGAGTTGAGGGTTAATGGTATAGAGTTAGGGTTAAGGTTAAGGTTAGAGTTAAGGTCAAATGTTCATAAACCTGTTTACATCCTTGTTCAAAAGTGATTAACAACTCACTCACAACTTCTAATAACTTTTCTTGCATTTCTTAACCGCTTTTATATACCGCCACTCTCACGAAACTTCCAAAAAAAGTTGTTCTTTTTTTTCAACCCTCTTTTCAATACATTTTCCACTCGTTTTCCACACACTAACCTACTGAAAACAAACCACCTGTAAAACTTATCCACATCATCCACAACCTATCAATATCATCATATAAGTTTTTCTTAAATAAAAGAAAAAAGAGAATATATATAAATGATGGTATTTGCCCCAATCGTTTGCAACTTCAGAAAAGAAATGAATCAACACAAAGAAGACATGAAAAGAAAAATTCTACAATGGACAAGCCTCTGCCTCTTGGTGCTCAGCCAGCCCCTGCAGGCACAGCGAGGAGAATGGTCGCTCGTGTGGAGCGAAGAGTTCAACACCGACGGTGCTTATGACCCCAACGTGTGGGAACCCGAACGCGGCTTTGTGCGCAATCATGAGGCCCAGTGGTATCAGGGCGAAAATGCCTATCAGAAAGACGGATGCCTCGTCATCGAAGGCAGAAAGGAGCAGCGCGAGAATCCGCTCTATCGGCCTGAAGGCAGAAAAGACTGGAGGAGCGAACGGTCACACATCGACTACACAGCCGCCTCGCTCACCACCCGCCGTTCCTTCTCCTTCCTCTTCGGACGGCTCGAAGTGCGCGCCAAAATCCCCACGGCAGGGGGAGCATGGCCAGCCATCTGGCTGCTTGGCAAGGGCATGTCTTGGCCATCCTGCGGAGAGATAGACGTGATGGAATACTACCGCATAGGTGGCGTTCCCCACATTCTGGCCAATGCCGCATGGGGCAACGACCGTCCTCATTCGGCAGAGTGGAACTCGAAGAAAATCCCCTTCACCCACTTCACCGAACGCGACCCACAGTGGGCCGATAAGTTCCACTCGTGGCGCATGGACTGGACACCACAGTCCATCCGCATCTATCTGGACGACGAACTCCTCAACGACATCCCCCTGAGCCAGACCGTCAACGGCACCCAGGGGCAGCACCTCAACCCCTTCCGCCGTCCGCAATACCTGCTGCTCAATCTGGCTCTCGGGGGCGACAACGGAGGCGAGATAGACCCTCATGCCTTCCCCATGCGCTATGAGATAGACTATGTGCGCGTCTATCAGCGGCTCACACCGCGCGACTCCATCATCCTTTCCGACCCTTGCATCCTGGCCGATTCGCTCACTCAGACCTACTACATGACAGGCACAGGCGGACAACTCTGGACCAGCCGCGACCTCAACCGCTGGGCAGGACCTTATCGTGTGGCAGAGACCGACTCCACCTCATGGATGGGCCATCGTCCGCAAATCTGGGCAGCCGAACTCCATCCCTACAAAGGCAAATACTACTACTTCGCCACCTTCACCAACGAAGCCATCAAGATAGACACCGTGCGGGGCAACATCATCCCCCGCCGCGCCTCCCATGTGCTCATGAGCGACCAGCCCTGCGGCCCCTACCGCCCGATGGCCGATGCCACCTACTTGCCAGCCACACAGCCCACGCTCGACGGCACCTTCTGGCTCGACACCGACGGCAAGCCCTACATGGTGTATTGCGGCGAATGGTTGCAGAACTGGGACGGCACCATTGAGAAGATAGAACTCAAGCCCGATCTTAGCGGCTCCGTGGGAGAAGGCAAAATCCTCTTTCGGGCATCCGCCTCCCCTTGGAGCCACGAAGTGGAAGATGGCAAGGACCGCCCCAACAAAGTGACCGATGGCCCCTACCTCTTCCGCACAGCCACAGGTCGTCTGGGCATGCTCTGGACCTCGTGGATAGACGACATCTACACCCAAGGCGTGGCCTATTCAGAGAGCGGCACCCTCGATGGTCCTTGGGTGCAGGAGGAACAGCCCATCACCCCTCCCAACTTCGGCCACGGCATGCTCTTCCGCACTCTCGACGGTCGCTGGCTCATGTCAGTCCACAGCCACAAGAGTGTCCATGGCCGCTACGTCCGTGTTCCCCACCTCTTCGAGGTTGACCTCTCGGGCGACAAACTCGTGGTGGGACGCATGGTGGAAGGAGAGTGGAAATAAAGTTCTGCCCACCTTTTTCGGCGATACATCCCTTTTCGGTGAAACCTCTTTTTCCTGCGAAAAAGTTGTGGAGGAAAGAAAAAGATTGTACCTTTGTGGCGAGAAACTTAAAATGCTCACCTCTAAAAAATGAACAGCAATGAACAGCAAGAACTGGAACGACTATTTGGAGGCAATCCACGCATCAAAGCCACGTTGGAACAGACCTGTGGATTCGGCAACGAGAATTCAGACCCAACGACGGCTCAACCAGTCTTTAGGAATCGAGAATCCCTACTTAGGCATGTCGTTCAGCGAACTAAAAGCCTTGGGACATGGATTGAGAGGATAGAAGACCACAACCTCCATTTCATTGATGCCGTGGTCAACAATGTCAACCACAAGATGGAGGCGGTGAACAAGGTGAGCGTGAAACGGCCAGGGAGGAGGAGTTGTACATGATATAAAATAACGTCAGTTCGGTATAAAAAAAGTTTTACGACTATCCGTAAACATACCACCAACTGCTCATTTTAACACGAATGACATGAATATTCTCAAACTATGCAACCAGAAAACATTACACAATTAACAATTAACAATTAACAATTTGCTGGCGCGATGTTGGCCGTCGAAAAACAAGCCGCATGGCTTAATTGTTAATTATTAATTGTTAATTGTCAAACTTGTTGGTCGCCGCTTGCGGCTTTGTGTTCTCTTTTTCCGCATGGCTTGGTGAAATTTCGTGTCATTGGCTACGCCGAGTAAAGGTTCGTGTTGAAATGAACGCATGTCTGAAATAAGCAATTGGTGGTACGATTGCGGATAATCATAAAAGTTTTATTATACGCCTTCGGCGGATGTGTAAAGTAACTAAATGTCATTTTACACATCCGCCGAAGGCGTAATTCTTATACCGAACTCACATATTATTAAGAGTTTCCATAGGGGCTTTGTTGTTATCTCTTGTGACTCTACTCCACAGAGTCACGTGACTCTCTTCCACTGCCCCTCGTGACTCTGTGGAAGAGACTCCCCAGAAGGTGTGGAAGAGACTCATCGGAAGGTGTGGAAGATGAGGCCTCATGAATTATATTCATTGTTAATTGTTAATTGTTCATCCCCCTTTCACCTCTTTAGTGAACGCACACCTGCATCCACCGCCATCGCGCACCCGCATCTACCACCGTCGTCCACTCGTCATCGCCTCCATCTTGCACCTGTTTCCTCCTCCCCCTCTCACCTGCATCTTCCCCAACCTCTCACCCGTATCAACCTCGCTTTCGCACCTGTATCTTCCCCCCTCTCGCACCCGTATCACCCCCCCTCTCGCACCCGTATCACCCCCAGTCTCGCACTCGTATCACCCTCCGTCTGGCACTCGTGTTATCCCTCAACGAGATGCCTGCCAGAACCGAGAAGAAACGACTAACAGATGCGAGAGATGATGACTGACAGAAGCGTGAAGACATGAAAGGGGAATGTGAGAAGATGCGGAAGGGTGTTCGTAAAAGACATTCCTAAGTGAGCGATTGTTAGAAACTCTTACAAAAATTGATGGTCATTCATGGTCATTATATGGGTATTATACGTAAAAAATAGAAAGTCTTGTGTTTTTATATTTAACATGAATGCCCATATAATGCCCATGAATGTTCGTGAATGTTTTTAATGGCTGACTTGAGTTGAAGGCGAATCGTACAAATTGGCTAACCGAAAATGCCTCAAAACAGGTGTGAGTCACACCTATCCCATAGATGTGAGTCACACCCCTGCCATAGGTGTGAGTCATATCTGTTTTGAGGCTACGGGCAAGTACATTTTGACCAATTTGGTGCAGTCTCGAAAGGGTCAAAAAAGGATGTGTTTTACCCTTGTTTCACACTCACTATGAACGCACATCTGTACCCATTTCGTCCTCTCCCCTCCTTTTTGTCACTTTTTCATGCCACTTTGTCATCTTGTCATGCTGCCAGTCGGGGTGGCATCGTCTTTGTGGATAGTTTTTTGTGGTATTGAAACGATATACATATTTAATAATAAACTCTAAAAACAAAACAACTATGAACATTCAACCATTGGCAGACAGGGTGCTCGTGCTCCCCAAGCCTGCGGAAGAAAAGACGGTGGGCGGAATCATCATTCCCGACACTGCGAAGGAGAAGCCCCTGCAGGGCGAGGTTGTCGCTTGCGGCAACGGTACGAAGGACGAGGAAATGGTCGTGAAAGTGGGCGACCAGGTGCTCTACGGTAAATACTCAGGCACAGAACTCGAATATGAGGGCGTGAAGTACCTCATGATGCGTCAGAGCGATGTGCTGGCAATCTTGAAATAAAACTAAAAAACTAACAACTAAAAACTAAAAGTAAAAGTTACCTCCTTCGGATAGTAGATGACTTTCAATCAGATAGTAAGTAACTTATATTTTTCACTTTTAGTTTTTAACTTTTAACTTACAAAGATTATGGCTAAAGAATTAAAATTCAATATTGAGGCTCGTGAGCAACTGAAGAAGGGTGTGGATGAACTGGCTAATGCCGTGAAGGTCACCCTGGGTCCTAAGGGACGTAATGTCATCATTGAGAAGAAGTTTGGTGCTCCTCACATCACGAAGGATGGTGTGACAGTGGCCAAGGAGATTGAACTGGCTGACGCTTTCCAGAACACGGGTGCGCAGTTGGTGAAGAGTGTGGCATCGAAGACTGGCGATGACGCTGGCGACGGCACCACAACGGCTACTGTGCTGGCTCAGAGCATCGTGGCTACAGGTCTGAAGAATGTGGCTGCAGGTGCTAACCCGATGGACTTGAAGAGGGGTATTGACAAGGCTGTTGCGAAGGTGGTGGAGCACATTAAGGCTCAGAGCGAGCAGGTGGGCGACAACTACGACAAGATTGAGCAGGTGGCTACTGTCAGCGCCAACAACGACCAGGAGATTGGCAAACTGATTGCCGATGCCATGAAGAAGGTTTCAAAGGACGGTGTCATCACCATCGAAGAGGCCAAGAGCCGTGAGACCACCATCGGTGTGGTCGAGGGCATGCAGTTCGACCGTGGCTACTTGTCTCCTTACTTCGTGACCAACACAGAGAAGATGGAGTGTGAGATGGAGAACCCGCTCATCCTCATCTACGACAAGAAAATCAGCAACTTGCAGGAGTTCCTGCCTATCTTGAACCCTGCTGCTCAGACAGGCCGTCCTATCCTTGTGATTGCCGAGGATGTGGAGAGCGAGGCACTGACCACACTGGTGGTGAACCGTCTGCGCGCCCAGTTGAAGATTTGTGCTGTGAAGGCTCCTGGCTTTGGCGACCGCCGCAAGGCTATGTTGGAAGACATCGCTGTGCTGACTGGTGGTGTGGTTATTTCTGAGGAGAAGGGTCTGAAACTGGAACAGGCTACCATCGAGATGTTGGGTTCGGCTGAGAAGGTGACCATCACGAAGGACAACACCACTATTGTGGGCGGTAAGGGTGACAAGCAGAATATCCAGGACCGTGTGAACCAGATTAAGAACGAAATCAAGAACACTACTTCTGACTACGACAAGGAGAAACTCCAGGAGCGTCTGGCTAAACTCTCTGGCGGTGTGGCTGTGCTCTATGTGGGTGCTGCATCGGAGGTGGAGATGAAGGAGAAGAAGGACCGTGTGGATGACGCTCTCTGCGCCACTCGTGCTGCCATCGAAGAGGGTATTGTGCCTGGTGGTGGTGTAGCCTTCATCCGTTCGCTCGAAAGCCTCGAAGGTCTGGAGGGTGACAACGCCGACGAGACCACGGGTATCAACATTGTGAAACGCGCCATCGAGGAGCCTCTCCGTCAGATTGTGGAGAACGCTGGTCTGGAAGGTTCTGTGGTGGTGGAGAAAGTTCGCAACCAGAAGGGCGACTTCGGCTACAACGCTCGTAAGGACACTTATGAGAACCTGCGCGAGTCGGGCATCATCGACCCTGCCAAGGTGTGCCGTGTGGCTCTTGAGAACGCTGCTTCCATCGCTGGCATGTTCCTCACCACCGAGTGTGTCATCTGCGACGCTAAGGAGGATAAGCCCGAAATGCCAATGGGCAACCCCGGCATGGGCGGCATGATGTAGCAAGCCCACGCGCTTGGCGACTTTCTCCATGCGGAAAGGAAGTAAACTTAGATAAAAAAGAAAGAGACCTCAATGCACTTGCGTTGGGGTCTCTTTTTTTGTTAAAAAAACAGCATGGGCAGCGAGTTCTGATACACGTTGCGGAGCCTCTCATAATCTTCTATTTCCCTCTCAAACATTGTTGCAAAGTAACAACATTTTTTCCTTCATTCCAAATAAAACATCCAAAAACTTGGCCATGTGGTTGATTCTCCCTATCTTTGTGGCCATGAAAGAATATAAGGTTGACATAGAAGAAGAGGCTCAGCGGGTGGAAGAACCTGTTGGGATGAGTTGTTATGCAGAACGGCCATCAGCCCTGAGACATAAAAGAACAACACCTCAGAGGCACTTGACAACCGAAGAATATGCACGGAAAATCTGCTTCAGCGATGAGGAGTTTGAGAACCTGAAAGCACATGGATTCTATCAACACACAGTTCCTGAAAGTCAGCAGTTCCTGACAGAAGGCGAGATGGTAGCCGATTTGGACGCTGCCGATGCAGAAGGCTATGTGAGCAGAGAAGAAGTGGAACACCTTCGCAGCGTATGGAAAAGCGTAGGTTAGAGATGGCCAAGCGGGCCAGTGGCAAATTGCTGGCACAGGCAATGTGGTATCGCAAACATCGTGATGGCTCTTTTGTGGCAACTCTGATGGCCAATCTCTTCGATGATTTGGATGCATTGTGCCAAACTCCCACCATCGGCAAGGTTGTCGCAATGAAGGGCAGGCATGAGTACCGTTCTTTTGTGTCACACCGTAAATGTATCATCAAGTATTGGTACACAACACGAGCACTCTATGTAGTTGATATAGTGTTTATTGAATTGAATTATTGACAACAATCTAAAGAACTCCAAAATAGACTGACTAATGAAAAAGACCATTGTATTGTTTTTGTCCCTGTTGATGGCTGCGGCAGTGAGTGCTGCCGAGCGAGTGACCCTCACTGTGAGCAACCCCACAAAGGCTGCAAGGGTGGAAATGGTGGAGGCTGACCTGAAAAAGATTCAGCAAAAACTGGGAGAAACGAAGAATATCATCGTGACCGATGCTGACGGCAGGGAAATACCCTCGCAGCAGACGTGGGACGGAAAACTTATCTTCCAGGCTGGAGTGGCCGGCAAAGGCAAATCGGTCTATCATGCAAAGAAAGGCACCCCACAGGCGTATGAAGTGAAGGCCAAAGGTCGCCTCTTTACAGAACGTCAGGACGAGTTCGGATGGGAAAACGACCGTGTAGCCTACCGTGTGTATGGCCACGGAGGTGCCGTGGGCTATGACCTCTTCAACAAGAATACTCCACAACTGATGCTCGACTACTGGTATGCTTCCGAGCAGAACCAGGAAATGCGCTCTGTGAGCAAGCAACTCCATGAGCGCGGCTATCACGACCTGGCCGACCAGGTGTATAACGCCTTCTGCTACCACATTGACCATGGCAAGGGGATGGACTGCTACACCGTAGGACCTACGCTCGGAGGCGGGGCCAACGCACTGCTCAATGCCGACGGAAGCCTCTTCATGCCCAAGTGCTACAAGTCCTTTGAAATTCTCGACCAGGGGCCACTCCGCTTCACAGTCCGCTTCACCTATCCCACTCAGGAGTTCGAGGGGCAGCAAGTGACCGAAACACGTGTCATCAGCCTCGATGCAGGCAGCCACTTCAACCGTGTCAGCATCACCTATCAGGGACTGGCTAAGCCCGTTCAGATGGCAGCCGGAACCGTGGTTCACAAGAGCAATCCCACGGCCTATGTCCTCTCGCAGGAAAGCGGATACATGGGCTACGAAGACCTGGGCGATGCCTCGGTCTATAATGCCAAATACAAGGAAGAACTCGCCCGTCAGATGGGCAAAATCTACATCGGACTCCTCTTCCCCGACCGTAGCATCAAAGTGGCGTATCAGCAGCGAGAGAACGGCATCGCCACCGGACACATCTTGGCCACCACAACGCTCAAACCTGCCACTTCCTACACCTACTACTTCGGCTCAGGCTGGGACAAGAACTCCTCCACAGGCTTCCATTCCCTGACCGACTGGGAAGCCTTCCTCAGCGACGCTGCCAAAGCCGTGCGCAGTCCGCTGAAGGTGACAATGGATTGACTTTAACCCTAACCCTAACCCTGATTCTCAACTCTTAACTCTCAACTATCAACCCCTTTCATGCCCAAAACATACCTCGACATAGGCGGTCAAAAAATAGATTTGGAAGCCCATCTGTCCAAGTCGCGCACCCTCATCACCCTGGGGCGCGACCTGCCCGAAGTGGCCCATAACGTGATAGCCCTGCAAGATGAGGCGATGGACGTGTTCCAATGCCAGTTCTCGCGCACAGCCGAGGAAGACTGGAAACTGCAGAACGGCCAGTGGCGCACCGATTGCCCCAAAGGCATCCTCTCACGCCTCCAACACGCCTGCTCGCTCTGCATGGGCCGATGTGTCAACACCCATCCTGCCCGTCCCACTTATCAGTGGCGGTTGCCTCAGAAGCCTACACGACTGAACGGCCAGGAACTCGACACCGAGGGGGCATTGCTCCGCGATGGCGACCAGATAGAGGCAGGCACACAGCGGATTGCGGTTGTGCGGTTTTGAGGTTAAACGGTTTTGAGGTGAGTGAAAAAAAGAATATTTATAACTAAAAAAAGTATAGAGATGGAAAACAAAAGATTTGTCATTGCCATCAACCGCGAGTGCGGTTCGGGTGGCGGCACGATTGCTAAACAGTTGGGCAAACTGCTCGGTGTGCCCGTTTTCAACAAGTTGGCTCTGAAGGAACTGGAGAACAAGTACAACCTTACGGAGTCGGAACTGGAAGAAATCAAGGCAAACAAGCGGCACTGGTGGGACGACTTCTGCCGATTCTACCGCCAGTTCGGTTCGATGGCCGACACGTCCCTGCCCAAGCAGGATGAAGAGGTGGTCACTTCGGAAAAAGTGTATAAGGTGGAATCGACCATTCTGAAAGAGGCTGCTGCCGAGCAGTCCTGCATCATCGTGGGTCGTTCCGGCTTCTTCATTTTCCGCGATGACCCATCGGCAGTGAAGATACTCATCACAGCCAAGAAGGAAGCGCGCATAGAGCGGCTGATGAGAAAGCAGCAACTGACCGAAAATGAAGCAGAGAAACTGGTGGAGAAGATTGACTCCTCGCGCGAGACTTACACCAAGACTTTTGCTGGCTGCTCACGCTACGATGCCCGCAACTACGACCTTGTCATCAATGTGACCAACATCCCCATCGATGCCGTGGCCGAGTTTCTGGCCAAGAGCATCAAGAGAAAGTTTAACCTGTGAGAGAGGAGAGGAAGTGTGTGGGAACGACAACACTGATTTTTGACCTTGACGGCACCCTGATGAACACGCTGGACGACCTGCACGACAGTGTCTCCTATGCCTTGCAAGAGGCTGGACTTCAGCCCATACCGAAGCAAGACACACGACGCTATCTGGGCAATGGAGTGAGGCGGCTGGTGGAGCAGAGTGTGACACAGTCATGTCCCGAAGCCGACCCGACACTGAGGGAACGTGTGTTTGAGACTTTCCGCACACACTATGTGGCACACTCGATGGACAAAACTGCCCCCTACGAAGGCATTCCCCAGGTGCTTCGCCAGTGCAAGAAAAGAGGTTACTTCACTGCCATCGTGAGCAACAAACTCGACCCTGCAGTGAAAGACCTGCACCGAGCCTTCTTTGCCGACACCATTGACGTGGCCATAGGAGAAACACCTCAGGTGAGGCGCAAACCCGCACCCGACATGGTGAACGAAGCCATCCGGCAACTCTCCCTGATGCATGGGCAGGAAATCAGCAAGGAACGGTGTTTCTACATCGGCGACAGCGAGGTGGATTTGCTCACAGCCCAGAATGCCCAACTGCCCTGCATAGCCGTCAGTTGGGGATTCCGTGGCAAAGCCTGGCTCATCGAGTGTGGAGCCAAGACCATCATCGACCATCCCGACCAACTTTTCATGTGTTTATAACCCCAACTCCTAACTCCTAACTTCTAACTCCTAACTTTAACCCTCAACTATTCACCAATTGATAAAACCACTCATGAAAAAAATGACATCATTTCTTGCCATCACACTGATGGCACTGGGTCTGAGTTCGTGCAACAACAAGACTGCGGCCCCAGAAGCATCGGCAGAAGAAGGAGACCCAAACAAGACTCTCGTAGCCTATTTCTCCGCTACTGGCACTACCGAAGGCTTTGCCAAGCAGATTCAGGAGGCTGCCGCTGCCGACCTCTACCAGATTGAGCCTACCAAGCCCTACACCGAGGAAGACCTCGACTGGCGCAATGAGAAATCCCGCTCTTCTGTCGAGATGGGCACCGAAGGTTTCCGCGAGCCTCTGGGCGGACAGTCTATCGACGTGGCTCCCTACGACACCATCTACATCGGCTATCCCATCTGGTGGGACCGTGTGCCCACCATCATCCAGACCTTCATCGAGTCGCAAGACTTCACAGGCAAGGTCATCATCCCCTTTGCCACATCGGGCAGCAGCACCATCGACAACTCGGTGGCCAAACTGAAAGAGGCCTACCCCGACCTGAACATCTTGGCCGGTAAGCGCATGAACGATGCTACTGCCGAAGACGTGAAAGCCTTTGTGGCTGGGAAATGACGGCAAAAGTTGTTGTTAGAAACGATAACTGATTCGCTGTATCAACTGTCCTGGGTCTCCCACAATCAGCGACAACACATGTTCTCTGCGGTCACGATTGATGGGCAATGTGAGCAAAAAATCCTTGCGGTTCTCCAGCACCTGTAGTTTCCATGGTGCAGACCACTCGGTGAACAGGTTCTCACACACCACTGGAGTGCCACCATCTACACTCACGCCGAAACGGTTGCTCCGTTCCAGTGTGACTGGCCAGAGCGGCACGGCAGAAATGCAGAGGCGGATGGAGTCACCCGTTTCATTCCTCAGTCTCGATTCCTCATCCGACTCCTCCATCTTGAAAGTCAGGTCGATATGTTCCGACTCAAGACTGGCGGGGTTCTGCACTTCGTCCAGCGGTTCGCCCAGTTGCAGCACTATCCATTCGGCTCCCATCCCCTTGATGAGGCGGAAGGGAGCCTTTGTTTTTACCTCTTTCAGCGGAATCCTCTGCCGATAGGTCGTGTAGTGCTGCTCCTGCGGCAGTCTGAAACGGTCGGTCGGCTCTGTCACCAATTCTGGCATCCGTTGGTATTGCGACACAAACCCAGGGGGAATTTCCGACATCATGCCCCTCCACTTGTCGTCCAGCAGGTGATTATACTCGTTGAGCAGCACCTGCAGACTGTCGTAGGCCGCTTGTGCCTCCTCAGCGGCCTCTTTGCTGCCCGTTTCGTGGTTGCGCTGTGCCATCAGGAACTTGCGGTTCATCTGCTCAGCCGACTTGACCCCATAGCCCAGCATCTCGAACAGGGCAGGGCGGTAGGCTTCAGACACCGAGACACTGATGCGCTCCATCTCGTTGGCAATGGCGGCATAGTCCTTCAGCCGCTGCTGGGCAGTGCCGTCGGCAAAAGAGAAGTCGCTGTCGTGCAACCGCTCATTCTGGGGCGAATCCCACTGAATCTCATAGCCCATATACTCTGGCTTGCGCTCCCAGGCCAGTCGGTAGTACGTGTCCAGCACCTGCTGGAAATCGCCTTTCCATTGCTGGCCAAACACCTTTCCGAGCCACTCCGCCTGATAGCGGTTGGCATTCTCATAACTGAATGCCTCGAAGTTCCACGCCATGTCGAAAAACATCTGTGTCTCCACCTCCATCGGCTTGATGTCGCCCACGTTCAGCAGCCAGTAGCGTGTAGCCCCCGTGTCGTAAGCCTTCTTCAGTTCCTCATACATCAGTGCCGGGGCCGTGGTCGGGAGCCAGATGTTGTCGTGGGGAGTGCCCAGATAACTCATGTGGTAATACACACCAGCCCCACCGCTCCGTTGCCGCTCAGCAGCATTGCTCACCCGCTTCATGTAGCCATAGTTGTCGTCGGGCCACACCAGCGTGATGTCCTCTGGCACCTTGAGTCCGGCATCGTAGATGTCCAGCGTCTCCTTGTAAGGCACAAAGATTTGCGGAATCTCCTCGGCCCTTCGCCCTTTGTAACGCTGCAAGATTTCGCGCTGGTCGGCAAACACCTTCTCCAGCGTTTTGGCCCGTTCGCGCGGGTCAGTCGCTCCCTTCATGGCTTCGTCGTGCAGGCCACGCATGCCCATTGTGTAGATGTTGTCAAACTGCTTCGTCTCGGCTATGCGGTTGTCGAGTTTCTGCCAGATAGTCTCTCGGTTCGTCACATAGTTCCACTCGCCATCCCGCTCCTTTGTCCACTCCGAGGGGGCGGCATTGTTGAAGAGCAGCGGTTCGCAGTGGCTGGTCGTAATCATGATGCCCCACTCGTCGGCCCTCCGCTGGCTCTCGGGGTGGCTGTAGAAAGCCCCCGTGCAGGTGTGCATGGCAGGAGCCAGCATGTTGCCCCTCAGTCTCAGAATCAGTTCGCACACCCTGTCATACGTCTTCGGCCCTATGTCGCCCAGTTCCTTCTCATAGTTCTCCGCAGCCCAAGTCTTCAGTCCCCAGTCTTCGTCGTTGATGAAGAACCCCCGATACTTCACCGTGGGCGAAGCCGAAGTGAAGTTCTCCCGATAGTCCAACTTCGCTTTCTTTTCCACCGGCACGTCAGCCCACCAGTACCACGGACTCACCCCGATGCGCTCACTCACATGTAGCACCCCGTAGGCCAATCCCCGCGCATCGCTGCCCACAATGATGAGCCGCTCCCCCTGGGTCACAATCTTGAAACGTTCCCATGAGCCACGGATGTCCTCTGCATCCACATCGGGACAGAGCCCCACAATCCGTTCCGCCGTGGCCAGCACCACCACAGGCCCTTTCTTCATTTTTCCGCTGACCTTAGGCCGCACACCCGTCACCCGCTCTATGTCCTCGCTCAGCGTCGTGGCCATCTTTCCGACCAGCGGAGCGTCTGTCTTGTCGGACACAATCACACATTCTTTCAGGTTCACAGCCAGTGCCATCACGCTCATTGTGCAGCCCATCAGCGCCAGGAAAAAACGTTTTGTCAGCATATCAAATGGAGTTTGTTTCTGTTTCATATCAAAACATATAATGTGGGTGCAAAACTACGAAAAAAGTTTCACTCCCACTTGCTCTCACGTTACAAATGTTTTTTTGATGAGCCGCAACCCTACCACCCAATGCTCACAGCCAGGCCCTTTCCCCCTTCTTCCGAAGTATCGGTGTAAGCCCTTTCGCCGTCCGTCTTCCCTATATTCCAGCCGGACAACCGTCCGAACGGCGTTCGGACAACTGTCCGACTGAGGGGCGGACACTTGTCCGACTGCGGTACGGACGACTGTCCGCCCTCCTCTCGCCCCTTTTCGGAAATAAACGTGAGTTCGATGTAAGAATTACGCCTTCGGCGGCTTGAGAAAAACAAGAAAAAACAAAAGAAAATAAGAAAAAATAGAGAAAGTGAGACGCTTTTTTTCTTGTATTTTTTTATTTTTTCTTGTTTTTCTAAAGCCCGCAAAGCGGTAAAAAGAACTTCCGAAGTTGAGTTCTCTTATATCGAACTGACGTTAAACTAAAAATTTTTTAGCAAGAGTAGTTGGTAACTCATTTTTTTTATGTAGTTTTGTACCCTCAACTTAAAACCTGTTATTCCAAATGAAAAAGTTATCTTTTCTGCTGCTGGGGATGCTCATTCCCCTGCTTTGTGCCAACTGCAAAGGCACATCAACCTCCAACGTGGAGGAGACAGACAATCTGTTGCACGTGAACGCACCAACGGTGCAGAAGTTTGTGGCGGTGTCGGTCGATGATGCTCCCATCTATAAGGAGCCAGACACGAGCAGCCCCACTCGCGTGTGGTGGATAGAGGACATCGAGTCTGACATGGCCGACAGGCTGTACGAATGGTCGGATGTGCCCGTGAAGAGCGGCTATGTCAGTTACCCCGAAAATGCCTATGCTGGCATGGCCTTTGCGGTGCTGGGCGAGGAAGGCGACTTCTACAAAGTGGGACTGCTCGGCCTGTATAGCGACCAGGAGTATGGCTACATCCTCAAGTCCAGTGCTTCGGAAGTGAGCACCGAGCCCCTGACGGCAGAGTGGTTCAAACAGTGGTTTGAAGAGGCCGAAGGCGAGATGGGACTGAATGTGACGCGTGTGGTGGAAGAAGGAAAATATAAAGGTTTGGTGCTCACCTCGGGCGGCGACGAGTTGGATGGCCCCAATCTGCAGGTGGGTGTCATGATGGATGGCTACGTGGGCTATCCCTGCAACTACACGCTCAGTTGCGAACTGAACCAGGAGGAGAAGGAACTGAAAATCGATGACACGACCGGGTTTGTCCGCCTCATCTTTCCCGAGTCGATGGGTTGTATGGATGCAGATGGTTTCCTGATGAAACTCGACCCCAACAAGTTGAGCGAAGAACAGATAGGGATGATTGTCGATTACGTGAAAAAGCAGGCTCCCGACCTGGTGCGCTATGACTACAAATTCCCCATGCTGGAAGGCTTTGCCCGCTCCTTCTATTTCAAGAACAAGTGATGTTCTCTCTCTCCCACAGATTCGCATGAGATTCTTTTTTGCTTAAACTTCAATCCATCATTTTATGGTCAAGCATATCATCCTCTGGACACTGCGTCCAGAACTCTCTGAAGAAGAAAAACAAGCGGTGAAGCAAGGCATCAAGCAGGGTCTGGAAGGACTCGTAGACAAGGTGCCAGGACTCATCGACGTGAAAGTACACATCGAAGGCCGTCTCGCCTCGTCCAATGCCGACGTGATGCTCGACAGCACCTTGGAATCGGAGGCCGCACTGAAAGCCTACGCCACTCACCCCGAACACGTGGCTGTGGCGAACACGAAGGTGCGCCCCTACACCGTGCAGCGCGCCTGCCTCGACTACGAGTTATAGGTTTTTTTAGGTCTTCCTGGGTTCTCCTAGGCTTTCCTAGGCTCTCCTAGGTCTTCCTAACCTTATAAACCATAAAACCTCACAAACCGCATGAAGAAAACCCGATGGATGACAGGTCTGGCTCTGTGCTGCATGACCCTTCTCGCATCCGCACAAACACAAGCACAGGAACTCGTGAACGGCCAACTCTGGATGGACACCGACGGCCATCACATCAATGCTCATGGTGGCAACATCATTGAGCATGAAGGCACCTACTACTGGTATGGGGAGAACCGACCTTATCGCGGTTTCACCACTGAGGTGGGCGTGGAAGTCTATTCATCGAAAGACCTCAGGACATGGAAGGACGAAGGTGTGGCACTGGCTGTGAGTGAAGAGCCAGGCCACGACATCGAACGGGGCTGCATCATGGAGCGTCCGAAAGTGGTCTATAACCCAAAGACCCGGAAGTTCGTCATGCTCTTCCATCTGGAACTAAAGGGACGTGGCTATGAGGCCGCACGTGTGGCCTTTGCCGAGAGCGACACGCCCACAGGGCCGTTCCGCTTCATCCGCAGCACCCGAGTGAACGCTGGCATCTGGCCCTTCGACATGGACAAGAAGGCGCAGCAGGCAGCCCAGCAGACCGATGCACGGAAGTGGAAGGACGGTTGGTGGACACCGGAATGGCGACGGGAGGTGGAGAAAGGGATGTACCTGTGGCGCGACTTCGAGGGTGGACAGATGAGCCGCGACATGACAGTCTTCATCGACGACGACGGCAAGGCTTACCACATCACCTCCTCGCAGGAAAACCTGACCCTGCTGGTGAGCGAACTGACGGACGACTGGCTCGACTTCACGGGCAAGTATAATATGGTGGCTCCGGGCGGACAGAACGAGGCTCCCTGCATCGTGAAGCACGACGGCACCTACTGGCTCATCTGTTCGGGCTGCACGGGTTGGGACCCCAACGAGGCGCGCATGTTCTCGGCCAAGAGCATCTGGGGGCCGTGGACCCAGTATCCATCGCCCTTTGTCGGCACAGCAACGGGCTATCGCAACATGCCGGCCAACAAGACCTTTGGGGCACAAGGCACTTACATTTTCCAGATGAATGGCCGTCCCGTCTTCATGGCCGACATCTGGAATCCGCGCCATCTCTCACAGTCGCTTCACCTGTGGCTGCCTATCGGGTTTGATGCCGAGGGAGTGCCCATCATCCAGTGGGTGAATCAACCTTTTGAGTAATTAGCAATTGGCAATTGGCAATTAATAATTAACAATTAACGTGAGTTCGGTATAAGAGAAGTTTTAATGAT
>DGSP01000085.1 GCA_002393555.1 Prevotellaceae bacterium UBA4359 | reverse complement strand
GAACCAATTATTGGAAATTATTGGTAATTATTGTCCAAGAAAGCAATGCGGCTTGCCGCATGATATCAACTATTTTTGTTCACCTGCTTATTAAATGTTCTTGATAAACTTAGCAGGATTGCCACCTACTATCGTGTTGGGTGCCACGTCTTTCGTCACGACGGCACCTGCAGCCACAACGGCGTTCTCGCCGATGGTCACACCTGGGAGAATGACAGCCCCCACGCCAATCCAAGCACTGCGACCAATGTGGACAGGTTTGCAGCGTAGCACCATGCGGTTTTGGAAGTCGTGGTTGTCAGTCACGATACGGACGTCGGGACCAATCATTGCCCCGTCGTCGATGGTGATGCCGCCTGCTGCCATGCAGGTGAGGGAATGGTTGACAAACACGCCCTTGCCAATCTTCATCTGACATCCGAAATCAATCTGGAAAGGTGGCATGATGTAACTCGTTGAGTCAAGTCCACCGTTGAGCAGTTTCTCTTCCAACGGACGAATCTTGTCCATGTCCGGCTCCGTGGTGTTGATGTGGAAACAAATCTTGTTGCAGCGTGTCATCTCTTGAATGGCTTCTGCATATTCGGGCGTTGCCATATCGACATCTGCCCCGGAGTGTAGTTGTTCAAAAATATTCATGGGCCGTTCTTTATTTATAGATGGATTGTTAAGCCGTCTCTGCCGTGTGTCTTGCCTCGCGGTCAGCGTTGGTGGCTTCGTTTTGATGGTGCAAAGTTACGACAATTCCCCGAAACTGCTGTTGCACAAATTTCGGGGAATTTTATCAAAAATGGAGGAACGTCAAGTTTGGCTTCGTGTCGTTTATCTCCTCTTTCTACTCCTCGGGGCAGAAGCCGTGCCTTGTGCTTTACTTCTTCAGCAGGTGCAGCACTCCCAAAGTGCCAAACACCTGGAGCAGCAAACCTGGCCAGCCGAGGGTGAAGTCCGTCACGGTGGCGGCGATGCCACCCGTCAGGGCCAGTTCGCCCAGTCCGCCCAATGCCTCGGCTGTCAGCACCACGCCGATGAGCAGTGGCAGGGTGACCCGTTTGAAATACTGTGCCGTCACCCCTGCAGCCAGTGCGAGGAAGACGAGTTTCAGTGCCATCACTGGCACCACGTTCCATGCGGGCAATCCGAACACGAGGTGGTTCACCACTGGCGAGGCAAGTGCTGCTAGCAGTCCTGTCTTCCACCCCAACTTGTAGGCTCCAGCCAAAATGACGAACGAGAGCGGCGCAAACACAATGCCGCCCTGAGGCAGGAGGTGGAACACTTGAGGCAACACCATGTTGGCCACCACGAACGTGACGGCCCACAGGTAGGTCTTCGCCTCGGCATAATCGAAGGAATAGAGTTTTATGTTCGTTGTCATAAGTAGGTGTGGGGTCTAGAGTTTGGGGTTAGGGTTTAGAGTTTAGAGTTAGGGTATCACTTCTTCATGACTCTCAGATTTCCGGGCTTCTCAATCACCAAATCCAGAATGGCGTCCACCATCACGTCGGGCAGCGACAGGCGCGGATCGTCCGTCACCTTGCTGAGTGCCTCCAGAAAGTGGGGCAGTTCCAGTCGGTAGATGGTTCTCATGTGCTCGTTGGATTCGCTTGATTTTGAGCATGAATAGGTGATGTTGGCCAGTCGGTCGGCCAGTTTCACGAAGGGCGCGTAGGGAGTCTCCCTGATGCCCTGATAATATTTCTCGCCAGCCCGTTCGGCCCGTGTGCGCCCCTTGTCGTTGGTCAGCGCATAGACAATCTCCGCTGCCATGTACGACTGGCGGTCGCCCATCCAGCGGTGAGCCATCTTGTTCACATCGTTGTAGGTCAGCCGTGCATCCTCGATGCTGTCGTGGTAGTAGGCCCCGAAGAACAGCGGCAACACGTCGCGCTCCTCCTGACACACCAGATGGCCATACTTGAACACCGATGCCGCCACCATGTCGAGGTGAAACCCATACGGATGCTCCTCGCCATAATGCTGATTCACGTGGTCGTGCAGCGCATGGGCCGACTCCTTAATTTCCTCCAGTTCCTTGGCATACTTGCCAATGAGGTCTTGAAATTCCTTCTCTGTCATCTTCTCATTTTTTTATGTTGCAAAATTACGGAAAAACATCGAACCCGCCAAATTTTTTCGGCAACATTGGCTTCGCCGAAGTTGCTTTCTCTCGGAAATGGAAAGAAAAGCGTTTTTCTTTTGTTCTTCGCTCGACTTTTCGTAACTTTGCCCTGCAAATCTGTAATGAAGCATAAAAAATAAATGTAAATGTAAATACCATGACCACCATGAAATTCAAAGACGTTCCCAAAGACTTCCGCCTCTGTACCAACGCCAAATGCCCCTGGCGCAAGACCTGCCTGCGCCAACTGGCCATGCAAGTGCTGCCCGACAGCGAGGAGCAAATCCTGGCCGTCAACCCCAACCTCACCGCCCATCCCGAAGCCACAGCCGACGGAGCCTGCAACTGCCCCTTCTACCGCGAGAACCGCCCCGTCACCTACGCACGTGGCTTCACTCAGATGGAAGAACGCATGACCGTATCCCAGTTCCGCAGTTATCGTGCCATGTTCCTCTCCGTCTATAGCAGAAGTTCTTTCTACGACCGTCGCAACGGCTCCATCCCGCTCCCACCCACCGAACAGGCCCTCATCCGCCGCATGCTCAGCGACATCGGCTTCACCATCGATGACCCGTTCGACCGCTACGAAGAGCACTTCAACTGGAACGACTGACGCCCTTCCTCCTCTCCCTCCTTCCTTCTTCCAAAGTATTGATGTAAACCCCATTGATGGCAAACGTAAAGTAGGGGTCAGCCCTTATCGTGAGTAAGCCCACAAGTAGTCAACCAAAATCGTCAAACGACAGTCCGCCCTTCCCCACATTCCAGCCGGACACTCGTCCGAACGCCGTTCGGACAACTGTCCGACTGAGGGGCGGACACCTGTCCGAGTGCGCTACGGACGACTGTCCGCCCTCCACCCACACCTCCCCGTCCCTTTCGTTCGCCTTTTTCCGTCTCATTCTTTCTACCCTCGTTGCCACTTCCGCTCTGGATTTATAGCAAAAGAAAAATCATTGTCCTGGAACAAGCCGCTTGCGGCTAAAAGAAGAATAAGATGAGTTTGTGTAGTTGCTAAAGACTAAATTTACTTTCAAAAAAATTCGTAGAAATGTTGAGAAGTGAATAATAATGTGTATATTTGCAACGAAAATTTTTATGATGAGGAAAAATGCCGAAAGGTAATTTTGTATTGACACTTCCGCTGAAGGTTGAGAAATGGCAAGCCGATATTCTTGACAAGCGATATGAACTGTTGCGCCAAACCTATAATATGGTGCAACAGAAATTGCTGCGTCAGTACATTTATTTCTCGCAACAGAAAGCATACAAAGCCTGTGGGGACTTTCAGCAGAAAAGGGATTTCTTTGCTTCCCATCCTTTCCACTTTAAAGACATAAAAGATAAAAAAGGTAATTTGTGTGACATAAAGTTTCCCTACACTTATGAAAGCCGAAGTAGCAATTCTGGCAAGAGACCTTCGGGTGGCATTTCCGACTATGTGTCCAAATTGCGGTCACATCGAATTGGTAAAGATAAAACTCTGTCAGATTTTGGTATTAATGGTACCATATTGGAGGAACTTGGACTACACATCATGAAGGCTTGGGAAACACGATTGTATGTTCCTAAGTCATCACGAATATCCTTTAGGGAATATGGCGATGTCAATTCTTTGGGAAGTCGCTATCATAAAGGCAACTTTGCAGGTTTTACCATCAATTTGAAAGAGGGTTATATTACCTTTAATACAAATGGAAGACGGGGGCAATATGCTGATTTAATACAACTTCCAATTGATTTTAGTCGCGAAAAGAAGGGATATGCAGCAGAAGCCCTCAAAGGAGGCATTAATAGTCTTAGAAAATTGTTGATTGTCAGAAGAAGCATAAGAGGACGCAATAAATATTATTTGCAACTGACGATCAGTGGCGAGAAGCCTCAAAAGGGACGTACATTGGGTAAAGGAAATGTAGGCATTGATATTGGTCCTTCAACGATAGCCACATCATCTCTGCAGGGTGTGTACTTTGACAAGTTAGCAGACAAGTGTGACAACATCGAACACGAATTATATCTTGTGAACCGTAAACTTGATAGAAGTCGCAGAGCCAACAACCCCCAAAACTATAATGAAGACGGCACCATCAAACGAGGTGTACGTCTGGTGTGGAAAAAAGACAGGGAGGTTAAAAGATACGCATCGTTAAAGTCTATACGAAAAGAATTATACCGCAAGCAAGCAGAAATCCGAAAACTGCAGCATCTGGAGATGGCTAATGCCATGCTCTCGCAAGGAGATACGTTTATCGTGGAGAATAATCCAATAGATGCTTGGGTAAGAAGGGCCAAAGAAACGAAAAAGACCCAAACGGGAAAAAACCGATGCAAGAAACGTTACGGCAAATCTGTCGCAAACCATGCCCCAGCAATGTTCGTCTCTATTTTGAAGAACAAGGTGTTGTCATTGGGTGGAAATTTCTACGAAGTGGATCCACGCAAAGCGGCTACGCAGTTTGACTTCATCAATGGGAAGTTTACAAAACATGAGGTCAACGAACGAACTATAACCTTGAGCAACGGACATACACATCAGCGTGACATGCTTTCAGCCTTTAATCTCCAGCACCTAACATTGGAAAACATTGAAACAAAAGACAAAGATTACGACATAGAACAAATGAAGGCCGACTACCCAGTCTTCTGCCGATTGGAAAGCGCAGAGCAGGAGCGATTTAAGGATGCTCGGCACAACGAACGCGATGCTCTGTATTTTGTAGGTGCATCTATAAAACAACAGAGGTGTCAACCTCAAGAAGAAACGGTCGCAAATCACCACAATAGTGGTGTTGGCCGAAAACATTGTAATACTCGTTATGGCGAAAACGCAAAAATAACAGGTAGCGGACTTGTCCGTGAGAGTATAGAGCGAGTTTCGCAAGTACCAGACGAATACCATCCAGTTGGCTATCACCCCATTATTCAAGATGGGCTGTAAGAAAGCCCACAAATGATGGTAATTACAAGTCTTGCACCCTCAACCTTCGGGGCTGCCCCGCTGTAAGAAAGCCCACAAATGATGGTAATTACAAGATCAAAGTGGACGAGTACGTCGGCATCGCGCTGTAAGAAAGCCCACAAATGATGGTAATTACAAGAGTGTGGCACTCGGATATATTCCCCAAGAGGCTGTAAGAAAGCCCACAAATGATGGTAATTACAAGATGAAAACACGAATTGAGGAAACTGTGACGCTGTAAGAAATCCCACAAATGATGGTAATTACAAGGCAAGGACAGCACCATGCTGCCTGCCCTCCACAGTAAAAGAGCCACAAATGATGAACTTTGCAAACGAGATATGAACAAAAAGTCGATAAGATTGTTCAATAACCGTGAGGTGCGAGCCGTTTGGGACGAAGAACGCAGCAAGTGGTGGTTCTTTGCTACAGACATCGTGCGAGCCATCAATGATGAAGAATACTATGTGAAGGCTGGCAACTACTGGCGATGGTTGAAAAAGATATTTGGCACAGACGGCGCTCGGTTAATCACGACTTTAAATTAGAAGCCCCTGATGGCAAGCAACGAAAGGCAGATGCCATGGATGCGAAGTGTGTTCAGACTTAGGCTAAGTGCTATCCCAACAATTGGACTATGGCATTCCTTGACGAGTTTACCTATAGTGACAACAGTATTGACGGAAAGAGTAAGAAAAAAGCATACACGCTGACAGAAAGTGGCTTGCTCAATAGCATGGAGCCAGGTACGGTGAAAATGTCTTCAGCAGATACACGCTTACATTTTTGGTGGGCTATACGATTTTGCGGGACAGATACGGACGAGGAGTATCTGGAAAGATGGAACGTTGTTTTGTCGTGCAGAATATCTGACACGGAATCTGAAGATGATTGAGAAAATGTCAGAAAACACGTTTGATGGGATTGTGGACAAATATGTGGAGATGAACCCCTCAACATGATGCCAGAGATGGCTTGACAGGTCACTTGTTGATGGACTGCCAAGCCTTCTCTTGTTTTGTGGATGTTTCTTGTTTTTACTGGATGGCGATGCCTTCGTGGATGGTGAGTTCCTTGGAGTCGATGCCCGACATGCCGCTGACGCGTTTGGTCATGTGGCGGCACTCGCCACTCAGTTCCACTTCGCCTGTGCCGCTGGCGGCAACGGTCAGTTGGTCGCACTTCACGTCGAGGTCGGCATCGCCTGCACCACTGATGGCCACGTCGATGTTGTCGCCCTTCAGGTCGGCCTTCACGTCGCCGGCTCCGCTGATTTGGAGGGTGGCTGTCTTGCACTTGATTTTCTGTGCTTTCACGTCGCCGGCTCCGCTGATGTTGAGGGCGAAGTTCTTGCATTTCAGTCGGTCGATGTCGATGTCGCCGGCTCCGCTGATGTTGAGGGTGAGGTTGTTGTCAAAGACGAGGGTGTCCTTCATCTCGATGTCGCCGGCTCCCGACACGTGGATGCTCTCGAGGGTGGGCACGGTGACGATGAGTTTGATGCTGGGCAGGGTGCCGCTGATGCTGTCTTTCTTGGCTACGGTCAGTGTGCCGTCTTTCACCTGGATGTTGTTGCCCGCGATGGCGCGTTCGTTGCCCTGAATCTCGATGGTGGAGAAGATGCCCTGATGGATGTGGATGTCGGCATTGCCCGAAAGGGCTATGTGGGTGAAGTCGTCGGACTCAATGGTCTGTGTGATGACTTTGCCCCATTTCTCGCTGTCGCGGAAGTAGTCTTTGCCGGCTCCCTTGCGGGCCATGATGTTCATGTTTTCGGGGCTGAAGTCGCAAGAGGTGCTCATGGAGAGTGTGGCTGCGAGGCATAGCCCCGTGAGGATGGTCTTGATGTTCATGATGCTACTGGTGCATTTGGTAGTTGATGATTCGGTTGTTGAGTTCGTCCATGGTGATGTGGAGGCTGGCCATTTGGCGCGCCACATCGGGCAGGGTTTCGGTCAGGAACTCCTGACGCTTCATCTGTTGGATGGCGTCTTTGGCTCCTGAGTTGACAAAGTAGCCGAGGCCGCGACGGGTGTAGATGATGTTCTGCCCCTGCAGCCAGTCGTAGGCACGGACGCAGGTGTTGGCGTTCACCTCCACGGCGGCGGCATACTCGCGAACACTGGGGATGCGCTCGTCTTCCAGCAGCCGTCCTTGCAGGATGTCGTCGCAGATGAGGTCGGCTATTTGCAGATAGATGGCTTTGTTATCTTTGAATCGCATAAGTTTTTTTACACATTATTTGTTAAGGGCAGAGGTGATTTGGGCACGGGTGTAGAGGTGGTAACTCTTCCATATCAGCGCGGCTGAAAGGAGGAGGGCGACGCTGCCGATGGCATAGAAACTGTAGGTGAAGAAGTTGGCCACATCCTCGCCGTCTGCATCGACTTCGGCCAAGGCACCGAAGGCGGTGTCGGCGCTGGCGGCGGTGAAGATGAAGAAACCCACCGAGAGGATGGTGCCGAGAATCTGCAGGGCGATGTAGGTGAGGATGATGTTATACTTGTACTTCACGGCATTGCCAAAGAAGAAGCAGAGGGTCTCGGCGATGGCTGATGTGATGATGAGGAAACTGGCGGAGCGGATGAAGTTGACCGCTGCGATGTCTTCGGTGCCTATGTCGCCGTTGGTGCTGATGGAGGGGAGGTTGATGAGGTCATTGCTCGTCATGGTGAAGGTGAAGACCTCGAAGGCTGAGCGGGTGAGGGAGCCGACTCCGTTCTCTGCACCGAACATCATGAGGGTGAGCAAGGCGTTGAGTCCGTCGGCCAGGAGCAGCGAGACGATGCACAGCAGGAAGCCGCCCACGAGGGTGAGCAGGGCATGCCAGGTGAACTTCTCCAGGTTGTTGGCCGGCAGGGTCAGTTCGGTGATGCGTCCCTGCTTGTTGCGCAGGTTGTGGGCCCAGCAACCGGCAAAGATGGCCATCATCAGGGCGGTGAAGCCCAGTAGGTAGAAGGTGGTGATGTAGTTGTGGGTATAGTGTGAGAAGTCGGATGGCGAGGGCGCTCCTCCCCATTCGGCATAGTTGGTCACCACGTCGCGGTAAATGTCGTAGCGCAGCATGAAGCCCAGCATGGCAATGCCGATGGCACCGGCCAGTGTGACGAAGGCGATGTTGCGGAAGAAGGTCTTATTGATGGTGAGGTCGTATCGCGCGAAGTTGGCGAATCGGTTTTTGTTGAAGTCCATAGTGGGGTTTGTTTTTAGGGGTGATTATAGCGAAGAAACTTGTGCCTTGTTGAGGGCTTCGATGAAGAGTTCCTCCAGATTGACAGGTTGCTCCATGTTCATCTTCTCGTTGAGGAGGACGGCGTTTTGCTCGATGATGGTCACGTGGTCGAGCAGGGTCTCCACGTCGCGCACCTGGTGGGTGGAGATGATGACGGTTTGGTCTTCCCTCATGCCTTGTGCCACCACCTTGCGGAACTGGCTCTTGCTGGGGATGTCGAGTCCGTTGGTGGGTTCGTCCATGAGCAGGAGTTTGGTGCGGGTGGCGAGGGCGATGCACATGTAGATTTTCTTTTTCTGGCCCATGGAGAGTGCGCCCAGGTTGATGCGCGGAATGCCGTCGGCATCGGGCGTGGCACCGTTCACTCCCTGCATCTCAAACACCTCCAGCAGGCGCACCAGCAGTTGGCTGTCGAAGTGGGGGTAGAAGGGGCGGAGCACCTTCACGTAGTCGGGCAGCAGGATGGAGGGGAGGTTGTACTCTTCTGGCACGATGAACATGTCCTGAAGTGCTTCGGGGGTGCGCAGTCGGGTGTCGATGCCGTCGAAGGTGATGATGCCTTGGCGTGGACGCAGCAGGCCCATGATGAGGTAGAGCAGGGTGCTTTTGCCTGTGCCGTTCTTGCCCAGCAGGCCATAGATGCCCGGCTCGTCGTAGGTGAGGGAGAAGTTCTCCAGCACGTTGTGCATGGCGTTGTAGCCATAGGTGATGTTCTGAATCTGTAGCATGGTTTCTTTTTATTGTGAATGATGTGTGAGTTCTACTGCATATTTCCGATGACTCTTTGCCGTAGTCGAGGGGTGCGGCAGGTCGTAGTCGAGGGGGGCGGCAGGTCGTAGTCGAGGGGTACGGCAGGTCGTAGTCGAGGGGTACGGTTTTGAGGCAGGGGTGCCATTGGCTTGCCGACTTCGGTGTGGAGTTATTCGGGTTTATTAGTGTACCATTGTGCTAATACACTGCAAAGATAGGGTGTTCCTGTTGAATGTTCCAAACAAAAAAGACGAAAAATGTGGTGATTTAACAAACTTTCAGCATTTAATGCCTCGTGCTTGATGCTTTATTCCCGATTTCTTCTTATCTTTGCACCCGAAATGTGGACTATACTCCCCACATTTCTGTATAATATGAAAGTAAAGGATATCTTAGGTGCCCTTGAAGAGTTCGCTCCTCTGGCCCTGCAAGACGGCTACGATAATGCGGGATTGCAGATTGGATTAGCAGAGGATGCAGAGGCTACAGGGGCATTGTTGTGTTTGGACGTGACCGAAGAGATAGTGGATGAGGCCGTGCTGCGTGGCTGCAACCTGATTGTGAGCCACCATCCGCTCTTGTTCCGTCCGGTGAAGAGCATCACTTCGCGCGATTATGTGGGACGCACCATTGGCAAGGCCATCCGGCAGGGCATCACGGTGTATGCCGCCCACACGAACCTCGACTCGGCCTATGGAGGCGTGAACTTCAAGATGGCTGAGAAGTTGGGGCTTGTGGCTCCCCAGTGGCTGGCACCTAAAGAGTCTTATCTGCGCGGAAGCAGTTATGTGACTGCTGGCGAAGGCATCATTGCCACCCTGCCCGCCGCTCTTTCGCAGCGTGACTTCATGGAGCGTGTGAAGGAGGCGTTCGGGCTGAAATCGTTGCGCACCAACTATGCCAGCAGGGAGAAAATCAGCCGCGTGGCCCTATGTGGCGGTTCGGGGGCTTTCCTCATTCCCAAGGCCATCGAGAAGGGGGCCGACGTGTTCATCACGGGCGAAATCGGCTATCACCGTTTCTTCGGCTATGAAAGCGACATCCTGCTGCTGGAGATTGGCCACTACGAGAGTGAGCAGTACACGCAGGAGGTGCTGAGAGACGTGATTCTGCACAAGTTCCCCACGCTTCCCGTCGTGCTGGCAAAGACGAAAACAAATCCAATCAATTATTTATAAAAAGAAGTATGGCAAAAAAGAAAGAAAATCCTTCTGAGATGCCGGTTGAGGAGCGCCTGAAGAACCTCTACCAGTTACAGACAATTTTGACAGAGATTGACCGCATCCGCACCCTGCGCGGTGAGTTGCCTCTGGAAGTGGAAGACCTGGAGGACACGATTGAGGGTCTGAAGACACGCATCAGCAAGACTGAGGCGGAAATTGCAGACTTGCGTGCTAAAATCAGCGAGCATAAAAGTAAGATTGAGTTGGCAAACTCACAGTTGGCCACCTACAAAGAGCAGATGGACAACGTGCGCAACAACCGCGAGTATGACCTGCTGAACAAGGAGATTGAGTTCCAGACTTTGGAGGTGGAACTCTGCAACAAGCGCATCCGCGAGGCTCAGAACCTGGAGAAAGAACGCAGCGAATATCTGGCCAAGAGCAAGGAGGAACTGGAGGGTCGGGTGCAAGACCTGGAGGTGAAGAAGAACGAACTGGACGAGATTGTGGCTGAGACCAAGGCTGACGAGGAGAAGTTGCGCGAGAAGGCCAAGGGGCTTGAGACACTCATCGAACCACGTCTCTTGCAGAGTTTCAAGCGCATCCGCAAGAACTGCCGCAACGGTCTCGGCATCGTGTATGTGCAGCGTGATGCCTGTGGCGGTTGCTTCGCCAAGATTCCGCCACAGCGTCAGTTGGATGTGCGTATGCGCAAGAAGGTGATTGTGTGCGAGTATTGTGGCCGCATCCTCATCGACCCCGAACTGGCTGGCGTGAAGATTGAAACTCCTGCCGCCGACGAGAAGCCAAAACGTCGCACTCGCCGCAAGAAAGAAGATGAATAAAGTAGCAAAAGGGGCTGCGCCAAATATGGCGCAGCCCCTTTTGCTGTCACATTTCTTATCAGTCCCAAAAGCGTTCTGGTCACGCTGCACCGCACCGTCTGGACGAAATCAATTCATTGTTTCACCAACTTTTGGTCATCAATACGTTCTAACTTGAAATCAGCAGCAGAGAACCAGCCAGTCGTTGCGGGCGAACCTGTGATGCGCTCATCTGTGGTCACACCATAAAAGAGTTCGGAAGGCTTCTTCACCTCGACGCTGTCAATGTAGATGTAACTCCAGCCAAACCCCTTCCTATGATTGGCCAAACTAATCCGCTGACGGTCTTGAGGAGCCAGACGCTTCACTAATTCCATCACCACCTCATCGGCACCAGAGGATTGCACGTCGCTTCCCGATGCATCCGAGTTTTTGTCCGATTCTTTTCGTGCACATTCCCAGATGTTGCCACCCTGATTAGCAAAGACAGGAATCTCCTTGACATGCATCGTCAGTTGCGTGGTGTCGCCTGTCTCTGGGTCGATGCTTTGCCCCTGAAGGTATATGAACCTGCCAGTATTGTTAGCCCTCACCGCAGCAGAGAGGCGGTAGATGCCGGGCTCCACCTCTTTCACCTTGCGGACGGTGTAAACCACAGGCGCGTTGTCGTTCCACGCATCAAGATAACGCATCTTCCTATCATTCGTCATCCATTCGCCCCGGTATGTGTAGCGGTCTGTATTTTCTGCTGTTATCAGTTCCCAACCGTTCTGCTCGAAATAGTCCCATTCGTCCTTGTCAAACACGTGTCCCAACGCATCGGTGACAGATTCTTCCACTCTCAAGGCCGCTTCTCTGTCCCAACGTTCTGTTTGTGTTTTGTCCAACCGGCCCACACCCCATACACAGCAGCCCACAAAGCCTGTCAAGGATGCCACCCACAGGAGGAACCAGATGAGACGCTGACGGACATGCCATGAGGTTACTTTTCCTAACGAACTCATCGCCGCATGGATGGAGCAATAGAGCGGAATGCCGATAGACACCAACAGCATGACACCACTGAACACCGCAGGTATGGTGACGGCCTGCAAATCTTCTGGCCTGTAGATGTTCCACCATTTGTCTGCCACCATTTCACGGGCAGCCAAGAAGGCCACGAAGAAACACAGCGCAATGATGAAGCCGATGGTCAGGAATGTGCTCACACCGATAGACAAGACACCCACGAAGATGTCCCAAGCCGATACGTCGCTCTTCTTCTTCTCTTTCGAAAGGGTTGCCTCCTGCACCTCTGCCGCCAGATTCTGCGGATTCACCTCCTTGCCCTTCATCTGCAACACATCTTCAGGAGTCTTCGCCTCGGGGGTGAAGATGGCCGTGAGGAAGTAGGGGAGCAGGGGCAGAATGGTGAAAGGCAACGATACCAGCGCGAAGGGGAGTGCCAAGAGGCCGAAGAATCCTTCGAAAGGAATGGTGAGGCTGAAAGGTCCTGCTCCCAAGATGAAGAACCACACCACACACACGATGACATAGCCCCAACGCCATGTGTTTGCGTTGCCGCCATAGTATTGTGCACATCCGGCCAGCACACCAGCCAGAATCTTGTTTTGCGAATCGCGGAAGAATTTCTTGCCGCCTTGTGCCTTCTTGGATTGAGCAGCGTTGCCTGAGTTGGGAGTGCGCTGGGAAGAGGCATCTGAATCAGCAGAATCAGCGGCTTCTCCTGCAATCTCCTCCACCTGGCCTATCTGATGGATGACTCCCTGCACGTGTTCGATGGTGATGGCCTCAACACCCTGGGCTTTCAGGTCGTCGAAGAGTTCGGCCACCCGCTCCTCGATGTCGTTGGCTATCTCCTCGCCGCCTTCCTGCTTCTGGAAGTAGTTGCGCAGGGTCTCTATGTACTGGCTGAGCAGTTCGTAGGCATCCTCGTCTATCTGATAGAGTCTGCCGCACAGGTTGATGGTAATATTCTTTTTCATGTTTCTGTCTTTTGTTTTTGAAGATGATTTTTTCCTTGGTGTGAACTTGTCTTATATATAAATTTGCTGTGAACTTGTCCTATATATAAATAATGTGTATCGTTCAGTTCTCGATGAGCAACTTTCTCTCCTTCAGTGTGTGTACGGTGCTTTCCAGTTCGCTCCAGGCCGCATCCAACTGTTGCAGAATCTCTTGGCCCTGTTCGGTCAGCACGTAATACTTGCGTGGAGGCCCTTGTGTGCTCTCCCACCATTCGTAACCCAGCAAACCGTCGTTCTTCAGACGGGTGAGGAGCGGATACAGCGTACCCTCCACCACCAGCAGGTTTGCCTCCTTCAGACGTTTGATGATGTCCGAAGCGTAGTATGCCTTCTCTCTGAGCAACAGCATGATGCAGTATTCCAGCATACCTTTTCGCATCTGCGACTTTGCATTATCAACGTTCATCTTTCTTTTGTTTTTGAGGTGTTGTCAATGTGGTTTTACCTGTAAAGTCTTTAACCAAGGAGTGTACCCCCCTTGTTGTATTTCGCTGCAAAGGTATGTATTATTTCATTACCTTGCAATACATAGTACTAGTGTTTAACTTGATTTAACAATCGAACGCACTAAAAATCCCCTTCTTTCTCACGCTGATGGGAGAAAGAAGGGGTGTTGGGGTGCAGGGGGAGTGTTTCTGCTGAGGACTTAAGATTTCAGTTGTTCATACGTCGGGATGTCTGGCACAAAACTGTAGGTGCCATCGTTGAGGTTGATGCGGCAGCAATAGTGTTTCAGTCCGTTGCTCACCACCAGCCACTCCACCTCCAGCACCATGTTATAGCGGCAAATCTGGTCGAACACCCGTTGGGTAATCTCCACGTCGGGGCGTTTATACTCCACAATCATCAGCGGCTTCAGACCCTCCTGACGATACACCACCGTGTCGCACCGACGGCTCATCCCGTTCAGCGACACCGCCACCTCGTTGGCCATCAGGGTGGGAGAGTAGCCTTTCTGTCCGATGAGGAAATGGATGAAATGCTGTCGCACCCACTCCTCGGGCGTGAGGGCCACAAACCGGCGGCGAAGCACATCCAGTATCTTCACCATCCCGTTCATCTTCTTGATGTTCGCCTCGAAAGGCGGCAAGTTCAGCGGTTGCACCATCATGACTTTATATTCCTTGTGTTGGTCTTATCGTAGGTTGCTGGAACTGGGGGCGTGGCAGATTTCTTGCAATAGAAATATTGAGACAGGCCAGTCTTTTTCAGTCCCCATTCAATGCATAGACTTCCAGCAATGCAAATCAGGAGGGCAGGCAGAAGGAAGGACAGCCCTGTTGGGTCAAACTGCAGAAACGGCACAAGTGGTTTGCACACAAAAGTGAAGATGGGAGAGAACAGGAAGAGCGGCATCGTGTTTTTGCCTAAGAAAGCCAAAAGGTGGCGCGGCTTTTTGCCGATGTGGGAATAGGCAAAGAGCAGGCAGGCTATCGCCAGATAGACCATCAGGATTCCCCCTGGCTGTTCCTGCAGCAGGTTTTGTGGATGTATGGCCAGCAGGACGAAGGCGATAATGGCTACAGCCGACCCTTGGAAGATGTTGGTGAAAGCCAAGCCGCTTTGCCTCACGGCCACTCCTGCCACGAAATACAGCGCACTGGCAAAAGCCATGCCGTGCGCAAGGAATGAGAGTGCATACAGGACGATTCCGAGAACGATGAGTTGTGAAAGCGGTTTCATGGGGACAAGCCGAAATGTGGCAAAATAGGCTATGCCGCAAACGATGAGCGTTTGCAGATACCAGTACGGGCCGATGGGGTCCAGAAGCAGTTTCTCCAGAAACACGCTCCACGTCAGTGCGTCGATGTGTTCGCGTATGGGCAAAACGGAAGCCATCAGTATATAGCCGCTTTCCATCACGATGTAGGGAATGGCATAGCCCAGTATTGTCCTGAAGAACCCTCTCCCTGGTTTGCGGATGTTCATCAGATAGCCTGACAGGATGAGGAATGCAGGCATGTGGAACGTATAGACAATCTGCTTGGCATAAGGGTGGGAGTCGCCAATATAGGTCAGATGGAAACTGATGACCAAGATGATGAGGACGCCTTTCAGAAAGTCCAAGTCATCCCTGCGGGCGACATGTCCCGTCTCTTGATGCGATAGGGTTTTCATGAGATGATGCTGATAGAGTTGTTCATGTGAGTTTGGTGAGAGAGGTCATCCATTGACTGTCTCGCTCAGGTTTACCGAGGACAAAGTTACAGAATATTTCCGTATGGCAGATGATTCCTGCAAGTTTTTTCGGCGCACTGATGGCAAAAAGTACCATTTTTACCATTCCACATCCTCAAAAGGCAGCCACTGGTCCACCCACTCCTCATGCTGGCGGACAGGCATGTCGTCCTCGTCCGATGAGAGCGGATTGCTGACCGACAGCCCCAGCAGGCGGATGGTGTGGCCACCGAGTTCCACCTTCTGGAACAGTTGCTTGGCCAGCGGAAGAATCTGCTCTTTCGTCAGGAGAATGTCGGCCGAAGTGGCAGAACGGGTGATTTGGGTAAAGTCCTGAAACTTCACCTTCAGCGTGAGCGTGTGGCCCTGAAACTGAGCGTGGCGCAGACGCTCCAGCAGTTCCAGCACCAGATGGTAAATCTCGATGGTGAAAGCAGCAGAGGTGTTGAGGTCATGTTCATACGTTCGTTCGCACCCCACCGACTTCCTCACCCATTCCGTCACCACCGGGCGGTTGTCTATGCCCCGGGCAAAATCGTAGAATAGTCTCCCCGCCTTGCCAAACGCCGCCGTGAGTCCCTGCAAAGAGTAGTCCCGCAGTTGCGCCCCGTTGTAGATGCCCATGTGGTGCATCCGCTCAGCCGTCTTCTTGCCCACCAGCCAGAACTGCTCGATGGGCAGACGCGCGATGAAGTCGAGGGCCCGGTCTGGATGGATGGTGCACAGGCCGTTCGGCTTGCGATAGTCAGACGCCACCTTGGCCAGAAACTTGCAGTAAGACACCCCGGCAGAAGCCGTCAGACCCGTCTCCTCCACGATGCGCCGCTTGATGTCCTTCGCAATCTCCACCGCCAGCGCGATGCCCTTCTTGTTCTCCGTCACGTCGAGAAACGCCTCGTCCAACGACAGCGGCTCAATCACGTCGGTATAGTCCAACATGATGGCGCGAATCTGCCTCGACACCTCCTTGTACTTCTCATAGTGTCCAGGCACGATAATCAGGTTGGGGCAAAGCCGCTTGGCCACCTGTATGCTCTGTGCCGAATGCACCCCAAACTTCCGTGCCTCATAACTCGCCGTGGCCACCACGCCCCGCTCCCCGTCGTGCCCAACAGCCACAGGCAAACCGCGCAGTTCGGGATTGTCCCGCTGCTCCACAGCCGCAAAGAACTGGTCCATATCGACGTGTATGATTTTCCGCTTGATGTCCATCGTCTTCTTTTGCTTTCAAGACACAAAGGTACGGAAAATAAATGCACAAAATGAAGAAATATTCTATTTTTTGTTATGAGATTTGGAGGATGTTCATTTATGGATTAATTCAAGTTTCGGATGTTCCGA
>DGSP01000064.1 GCA_002393555.1 Prevotellaceae bacterium UBA4359 | reverse complement strand
GTCCGACTTTTTAAAGTGGACTCAACTTTTAACTTTATAATGCAGGAGATTGAACGCAAGTTTCTGGTGAAGGGTGAATGGAAGTCTTTTGCCGACAGCAAGACGCACATTGAGCAAGGCTATTTTGCCACCGAGCCGGGCAAGACGGTTCGGGTGCGAATCCGCGATGACAAAGGCTATCTGACCATCAAGGGACCCTCGCGGAAGGATGGCTTTGCCCGATATGAGTTTGAGACAGAAATCTCGCTGGAGGATGCTCGCGAGTTGATGGCTCTGTGCATGCCAGGCAGGGTGAACAAAGACCGCTATCTCGTCAGAAACGGCAAGCACACCATTGAGGTGGATGAGTTTTTTGGCGACAACGAAGGCTTGGTGCTGGCGGAGATTGAGTTGGAGAGCGAGGACGAAACCTATGAGAAGCCCGACTTTCTGGGCAAGGAGGTGACGGGCGACTACCACTACTACAACAAGTACATGCTGCGCCGTCCCTACAAACTGTGGAAGGACGAGGTGGCGTTTGAACAATCAGAAGACCCCTCCGAAAGACTATGATAAAGGCATATATTCTCACGCTGTTTGTGACCGTGGCCATCGTGGTGCTGAGCACCATCCCCATCCCGGAGCATCCGCCATTGGGCGATGTGCCGCTGATGGACAAGTGGGTACACATGGTCATGTACGGAGGGCTGGTGCTGGTGATGTGGACTGACCATGTGGCGCGTGGAAGACGGATGTTCTCGTGGTCAGTTCGTGGCATCATGGTCCTTTATGCCCTTGCTTTGGGTGGGGCGATGGAGTTGGTGCAGGCCCACCTGACCACGTGCCGCTCTGGCGATTGGATTGACTTTGAGGCAGATGCCGTGGGCGCATTGGTGGCCACGTTGTGTCTCTTCTATATAGATAAACTATGGAAAGAGAAAATTTTGGTTCGAAAATAGGTGCAGTCCTTGCGGCTGCAGGCTCTGCTGTGGGGTTGGGTAATGTGTGGCGTTTCCCCATCGAGACGGGGCAGAACGGCGGAGCGGCATTCATCATCATCTATGTGCTGTGCATCCTGTTGTTGGGGTTGCCCATCATGATTAGCGAGTTCCTCATCGGTCGCTACACCCATGCCAACACGGCTGGTGCCTACCGCATTGTGTCGAACGGCTCTCCGTGGAAGTGGGTGGGCCGCATGGGCGTGTTCACGGGCTGGTTCATCCTGTGCTACTATGTGGTGGTGGGTGCGTGGACCATGCACTACACCTTCCTCTCGGTCACTAACGCCTTCTACGAAGTGCCGGCCCAGGAGTATGAAGGCATTTTCGACCGTTTTGTGGCCAACCCCTGGGTGCCCACCTTGTGGCTCTTCCTGTTCATCGGCGTCATTCACTATGTCATCACCCGTGGGGTGCAGTCGGGCATCGAACGTTCGGCCAAGGTGATGATGCCCACCCTGTTCGTCCTCACCATCTTCTTGGCCATCTGTTCCATCATGCTGCCCGGTGCGAAGCAAGGCATAGAGTTCCTGCTCCGTCCCGACTGGAGCAAGGTCGATAGCACCACCATTCTGGATGCGATGGGGCAGGCGTTCTACTCGCTGAGTCTGGCGATGGGCTGTCTGTGTACATACGCCAGTTATTTCGACAAGAAAACTCCGCTGGCCAAGTCGGCTGTGAACGTGGCTGTCATCGACACGCTCATCGCCATCATGGCAGGTTTCATCATCTTCCCCTCAGTGTTCAATATCGGCATGAATCCCAACGAAGTGGGTGCTGGGGCAGGGCTGACGTTTGTGTCGCTGCCCAATGTCTTCCAGCAAGCCCTCGGCGATGGCTCTTTCTTGGCTGTCATCTTTTCTACGGCATTCTATTTCCTCCTCTTCGTGGCCGCTCTGACCAGTGCCATCTCTCTGCATGAGGTGGCTACAGCCTATGTGGCCGAGGAATTTGGCTTTACGCGCAAGAAGGGGGCCACCATCGTCACGCTCGTCGTGCTGGTGTTGGGCACGCTGTGTTCCCTTTCGTTTGGTCCGCTGAGTGGCGTGACCCTCTTCGGCCGCAACATCTTCTCCCTTTTCGACGACCTTTCGGGCCGTATCCTCCTGCCATTGGGCGGCATGCTCATCAGCATCTTTGCAGGGTGGGTGCTCGACCGCAAACTCTACCGCAACGAGTTGAGCAACGCTGGCGACTTGTGCACTCCTTATTTCAAACTTCTGATTTTCTCTCTGCGCTACATTGCCCCACTGGCCATCGGTCTGGTCTTCCTCGACCAAGTGGGTGTGTTTGAGGTGTTTAAGTGAAGTGAGTTCAGAGACGTTCTGTGATGCCGAACTCACGCTAAAATGTTTGAAGTTGCCCTTCCGTCAGTGCGATAACTGAAACGTCTTTTCCTCCCTACGTGCAACGCCGTTGCTATTATAAATTGTACGGCACACCAAATGCAATTGGTGTGCCGTAACTATTGTAATTTGTACGTCGTTGCATGCAGAGTGGTTTGCCGCCTGTGCGGAAGCCACTCTTTGGGTCATGGCTGAATGTCCGTGTGTCTATGTCGTTCTTTGGCGACTATTTCACGAACACCTTTCGGGTCTTGCCGTCTGCACTTCTGATGATGTTGACACCCTTCTGGAGTGCAGGCAGACGCACACCTGAGAGACTGTAGATTTCAGCCGTTTCAGTTCCTTCCTCGCCCTTGTCCTCAATGGCAAAGATGGAAGTGCTTTGTAGTTTTCTCAGTCGGCATTCGGCCAGCAGAAATTCCTGCATGCCACCGCCAATCTCGGCAAACTGGATGATGTAATTGCCAGCAGTCTTGATGTCGAAATCCAGCGTGTAGCGTGTGGCGGACGAGATGTCGCCAGCATAGTTTCCGTTGATGTTGGGCTTTGCGGTGTGTGTGGGCGATGCCTTGACGGTGAAGCCGCTGCTGTTGAGAATCTTGGCCTGATAGGTGGGTGTACCCTTCCATGCTGCCGTTGCGTAGATGAGTTGATAGGTGCCAGGCTCTAATGCCAACTTGTAGTCGTTCAGACGGCCATATTCGGCACTGGTGGTGCGCCAATAGAGAGCCTTGCCCTGATAGCCAACCAAGCCTGCGAAGGTGCGTGGGCCAGTGCTGTTGGACGTCGGATAGTTGCGCACACTGGTTCCGTCGGTGGTGCGCCAACCTGCAGGAAGCGCTCCGCTGGCCACATTGGTGAAGTCGAGGTTGTAGATGGCCTGTGTGTCGTAGAAGATAGGCTGGATGGTCATGTTCTCATCCTCCATGATGAAGGTCACCTCTTTGGCACCTTCCTCTACTGGGATGGTCAGACCCTGAGTGAAGAAGACGGAGTTGACCACCTTCAGCGCCTTGATGGCATAGCCGTCCTCGGGGTTGATGGTGAGGGTCACCTCTTGGCCGGCAGCAGCCGCTTCCACGTCTGCCGTCACCTGTCCGAAATCGGCATCTTCAATTTTCACGTTGTACTCCTCGGCAGGTGTGCCTTCGGGTTCGTAGGTCACTTGGTCTATGTACATGCTGATGGCACTGATGTTTGAGATGACGAGCGTGTTGGTGCCAGCCTTCATTGTGACGGGGACGACGGCTTCCAACCAGTCGCTCGCACCAGTTTTCTGAATGGTTGCAATCTTATTGGCACCGTTGACAGCCACTCTCAGGCTCCCTGCCTTGCTGCTGTTGGCATAGCGGATGCGGATGTTGTAATTGCCACCTTCAGCCAGTTTCTGCTGATGGCGCAGGGCGCTGTTGGTGTTTGCTTGCATCTCGATGTATCCCATGCCTGCAAAGTTCTTGGTGTGTTGTGCCCACCAACCAGAACTGGTGAGTTTGCGGTCGGCACTCTTGGTGTCCATGTTCTCAGCCTCAATCATGATGGGACCATGGTAAGGTTCAGGCTGCTTGGGCAGTGAAAGGGCTGTAGATGGCAGACCTTCATCAGCATCAGAGCGGTCTTTCGCGCCGGTGCAGTTCAAGGTCACATCGACGGCTCCGAGGTGACGGACGATGACGGTGTAAGTCTGTTTGTCGGCATCATATTGGGCCGTGGCTGATGCTGACTGCCCGGTGGCACCCGTGGTGTGTCTCTTGATGGTGTAGGAGGGTTCGCCCGTCACGCCTGTGACGATGAGCGTGTCGGCGCGCACGAAAGTGGTGTCGTTGCGGTAGTTGTTCAGGTAGCAGTCGATATGGTCGGCATACTCGCGGATGATGCCGCTGGAGAGGCGGTAGTAGCGAAGTTTGAGCGAGTCGCAGGTGTTGTACTGCAAGGGGAGGTCAGCACGTGCGTTCTTCTTCTTGTTCAGGTAGGTGTAGGGCGTGTAGGTGACAAGTTGGTTCTTGTAGCGGTTCACGTAGAGGTCGCCCTTCGACACCTCTGGGTAGAGTTTGTTGAACTCTGTCACCTTGGTGGATTCGTTGCCCCAACGGGAGTTGTAAACCGATTTCTTCACCTGTACGGGAATGGCCTTGGCGGCATCATCGTAGAGTCCCGTGACCATCGGGATGGCACCATAGCGGCCAGTCTTTTTGAAGTAAGTGAGGTTGTTTTGCCATTGGCCGTATGTCCACTGCCACTCTTTCTGTTGGTTGCCGGGGTCTGTTTGCAGGTAAAGCCCGTTGTAGAGATTGTCTGGCACCTTGAAGTCGTCGCTGCTGTCGTGCACGATGACCGCCTTGGTCTTGGCCACCACTTCCTCGCGGGTGGGAATGTACATGGTGCCGTCGATGACTTTGCGCCACATGTCCAGCCAGATGCCCTTGAAGTCGTCATACAGCGACCACCTGCGGCATGAATAGCCATCCACCGTGGCATCCCATTCGTTCTTGAAACATTCCTCGCGCCAAATCAGTTCGGGGCCATCCCACACGGCACCACCATTCACACACATCTGCTCCATCACTGTGCCGATGCCAGCCGCACCGGGATATTTGCACTTGTTTTCACCGATGAGTTTGGAAGTCATGTCGTTCCATCCGCAGTTGTCGTAGCGCACACCGTAGTTCTTGGTCAGACCAGAGATGAATGGTCCCCAGCAGACGCTCTCGTTGTTATAGAAACTGCTGCAGTGAGTGTATTTATATAGGAAGAGGATGGCTTCTGGGTACTTCTGGCAAGCAGCCAAAAAGTCTTTGTTCAACTTCAGTTCGGCAATGGGGTCTGTGTTGAAGTGGTAGATGCCACCACACCAACTGACAGTGAGGAAGCCACCGTACTTGTGCGACATCTCCACGAGTTTGGCAAACAAAGCCCATCGGCTCGACTCCGTCATCGAACTCTTGTCGCCCGCCTCGTTGAAGCCCCAGAACTGCTCGGCATAGTTCCAACCAAGGAAGTTGGGGAAAGTCTTGAAGAAATACTCGAAAGTCTCCAGGTCATTGTCCTGAATGTGGGTGTGTCCGCCCGATGCAGGCTGGCAGCAGAACCACATGCCGTTGGCCTGACACACCGTAGCCCACGACTTGTAGGTGCGCACAGCATTACGTGGCATGCGGTACATCTCTGTCTTCGTGTCGAACTGACACGAAAGCGACAGGTTCATGCACACATAGGGCTTGATGTCATCAGGTATCAAATCAATGATTTTCTGTGGGTCGGCACTGTTCCACACGTCAATGTGAACCATCCACAGAGGATGTTGTGAGTCGATGGGTCGGCGTTCCTGAGCCGACACTGCCAGTGTTGCCACCATCATGAGGAGGGCGAACACCAGACGGAAATTCATAAGTTTCTTCATTTTTTTGAGAGTATAGTTTAGGTTTTTGTTTGCAAAGTTACGAAAAAATAACGATTCCTCCTTAACATCCAGTTTCCAGTCTTTTCAACGAGGTTACATTTCCGTGTCTTCCATGCCTTCTACACAGCAATCCGAAAAATTTGTGTGAGAAATGAATCTGCGCCCATCTGTGCAATCTGTGGGCAAAAAAGTTTCCAGAGGGGCTTCGCCGTTACTTCTTCTGACTCTACTCCACAGAGTCACGTGACTCTCTTCCACTGCCCCTCGTGACTCTGTGGAAGAGACTCATCGGAGGGTGTGGAAGAGCCTC
>DGSP01000055.1:16305-17572 GCA_002393555.1 Prevotellaceae bacterium UBA4359 | reverse complement strand
TATGGATGCTGTTGGCAGCCATGTTAGTTTTCTGGATGCAACCAGGTTTTGCCTTGTGTGAGGCAGGTTTCACACGCAGTAAGAACGCGGCAAACATCTTGATGAAGAACTTTGTCGATTTCATGTTCGGTTCCCTGCTGTTCTTCTTTGTCGGCTTCGGCTTGATGTTCGGCAGCGACATCTTGGGCGGATTCATCGGCTTGCCCAACTGGGGCGACCTCTCCTTCTACAAGGGCGACCTGCCGTCTGAAGGGTTCTTGATTTTCGAGACCGTCTTCTGTGCCACCTCCGCCACCATCGTGAGCGGCGCGATGGCTGAACGCACGAAGTTCTCCATGTATTTGGTGTATAGTGCTTTCATCTCTCTCATCATCTATCCCGTTGAAGGCCATTGGACTTGGGGCGGCGGTTGGCTTTGCAACGATGCTGCCGACTCGTTCATGATGACGACCTTCGGCGATGTGTTCCACGACTTTGCCGGTTCTGCCATCGTGCATAGTGTGGGTGGCGTGCTGGCTTTCATCGGTGCCATCGCCCTCGGTCCCCGTCTGGGCAAGTACAGCAAGGACGGCAAGAGCCGTGCCATCCCGGGCCACAACCTCGCCTTGGCAGCCCTCGGCGTGTTCATCCTCTGGATGGGATGGTTCGGATTCAACCCCGGCAGTCAGTTGGCAGCCAGCGGAGAAGTGAACCGCGTGGCCATCTCGCATGTGTTCCTGACCACCAACTTGGCAGCAGTGGCAGGCGGCGTGGCAACCATGTTCGTCACATGGATGAAGTACGGCAAACCTTCTCTCTCATTGACGCTCAACGGCATCTTGGCAGGTCTTGTGGGCATCACGGCAGGTTGCGACCTCGTGTCGCCCGTCGGAGCCGTCATCATCGGACTCATCTGCGGAACGGTGCTGGTTTTTGCCATCGAATTCATTGACCACAAACTGCACATCGACGACCCCGTAGGTGCCTCCTCGGTGCATGGTGTGTGCGGCATTCTCGGCACACTCCTGACAGGTCTGCTCTCCACGAGCAATGGTGCCTTCTACGGCCACGGATGGGGCTTCTTCGGAGCCGAGTGCTTCGGCATTCTCACCATCGACCTCTGGGCAGCCGCCTGTGGATTCATCCTCTTCTATGGCATCAAGAAACTGCACGGCCTCAGAGTGGATGCCCGCATTGAGGAAGAAGGTCTCGACATCTATGAACATGGAGAAAGTTGCTACAACTGATGAATACAAGTATTTAGTTAAGTAGGTGAACAAAAATAGTT
>DGSP01000055.1:0-16093 GCA_002393555.1 Prevotellaceae bacterium UBA4359 | reverse complement strand
AGATAATTTTGTGTGGTTACTTATTATTTTCACAACGAATAGCACGAATTAAACGAATTACTATTTGGCAATGCTGCAAGCAGCGTCGAATATGGCGAATGTCATTCGTTTTCATTCGTTGCCGCTTGCGGCATTTGCAATAAAAAATTCGTGCAATCCGTGTAATTCGTTGTTGAAAAAGAAAAATGTAAAATGTAAAAAACGTAAAAAGGTATGAAAAGAGTATTTAGATTGTTTTCCCTCACGGCTTTGTCGCTCTTCGGAGCGGCAGCCGCAGAGGCACAAGAAACGAAAGTGGAAACTACGATTGCTGCCGATGTGGTGAATCAATACATCTGGCGTGGCCAAGAGTTAGGCAACGTGTCCCTCCAACCCACATTGGGCATCGACTACAAAGGGCTGTCGCTCACGGCATGGGGCAGTGTAGGACTGACTGACCCCGACGACACGAAGGAATTTGACCTCACACTCGCCTACTCCATCGGAGGTTTCAACATCGGTGTAACCGACTACTGGTTCAACACGGGAAATGACCCAGAAGGGCGTTACTTCATGTACGAAGCGCACCGAACGAACCACATCTTTGAGGCAAATGTGGGTTACGACTTCGGCATAGCAAGTCTGCAATGGTACACCAATTTTGCCGGCAACGACGGATTGAACAAAAACGGCAAACGTGCCTACAGTTCCTACTTCGAGGCATCGGTTCCCTTCAAACTTGCCTCCGTCGATTGGACAGTCACGGCAGGAGCGGTGCCCTACGCCACCGACTTCTACGGCACCTCAGGTTTCGCCGTGACCAACCTCGCCCTGACCGCCACGAAGGACATCCGCGTGACCGACTCATTCTCCCTTCCCATCTTTGCCCGCCTGACCGCCAACCCATGCAGTCAGAAAGCCTATCTGGTGTTTGGATTCACATTGCGTCCATAAATCCAAACCAGACGAAGGGGCTGTACCAGTAGGTGCAGCCTCTTTTCTTTCTTACCCCTTTTGCCAAACTGAATTTTCGTTTATCATAAATGGAATAGGATTTGGTCACGTTCCTTTTTTTCTGTTACTTTGCAGCCGAAAACTTCACAAAACATGAGCACGACAATACTGACAATTACGGGTAGTGACGGAACGGGTGGGTCTGGTGTGCAGGCGGACATCCGCTTTATCTGCGAGTTGGGAGGTGTGGCGGCATCGGCTGTCACATCCATCACGGTGCAGAACACGTTGGGTATTCAGGAGTTTCATGACTTGCCTGCATCGGTGGTGCGTGAGCAGGTGGAGGCCATCGTGAACGACTTGCAGCCACAAGTGGTGAAGATTGGCCTGTTGCGACGCATTGATGTGGTGGAAGCGGTGGTTGATGTGCTGAAGCGATACAAGCCGCGCCATATCGTCTATGCTCCCGTGCTGAAATCGACGAAGGGAGAACAACTTGTATCGGACAAGGTGTATGATGCCATTGAGCGGTTGTTGATGCCAATATGCACCGTGGTGCTGGAACCTTCAGACTTGCCTATTGGCCCTCGCAAACATGGTCATGCCAACCAGTTGGCTTCGGCTGTTGCATTCTATCTGAGTCATGGGGAGAGTGTGGAGGAAGCGATGCTCCATGCACGGATGTACCTCAAGCAGTTGCCCATCGACTATGCTGAGGGCAACACTCGCAGCGAGGAACTTTACAATCAGTTCCGTGATGCGGTGGAACGCTACTACAATCGCTATGCTGATGTGGCTTTCTATGCGGAACAACTGAATGTGAGTCCGCGCTATCTCGGTCAGGTGACCCGCCGCATTGCAGAGCGTTCGCCTAAAGCCATCATCGATGAGCGTATCACAACAGAAATTGCCCTGCTGTTGACCACGACCAACAAACCTCTCAAAGAGATTGCCCTGCAACTTGGCTTTTCTTCACAGGCGCATCTTTCCAGATATTTCAAGAAACAAAAGGGCGTATCTCCCAGTGAATTTAAGAGTCGTTGAGAATTAAAAAATTGACAAACATGAAAGAGAACAGACAAGAACTGAACCGCCAGTTGGCACAGATGCTGAAGGGCGGCGTGATTATGGACGTGACCACTCCCGAACAGGCACGTATCGCTGAAGAAGCGGGAGCGTGTGCCGTGATGGCATTGGAAAGGATTCCTGCTGACATCCGTGCGGCAGGTGGTGTGTCAAGAATGAGTGACCCAAAGATGATTCGTGGCATACAGGAGGCGGTGAGCATCCCCGTGATGGCGAAGTGCCGTATCGGACATATTGCTGAGGCACAGATACTGCAAGCCATCGAGATTGACTACATCGACGAGAGCGAAGTGCTGAGCCCTGCCGACAACATCTACCACATTGACAAAACAAAGTTCGACGTGCCCTTTGTTTGCGGAGCAAAAAATCTGGGCGAGGCATTGCGACGCATAGCCGAAGGAGCCACCATGATTCGCACGAAGGGTGAGCCTGGCACTGGCGATGTGGTGCAGGCAGTGAGCCACATGCGGCTGATGCAGAGCGAGATTCGGCGGTTGGTCAGCATGAGCGAAGACGAACTCTTTGAGGCCGCCAAACAGTTGCAGGCCCCTTACGAGTTGGTGAAGTATGTACACGAAAACGGCAAACTGCCTGTGGTGAATTTTGCAGCAGGTGGTGTGGCGACTCCTGCCGATGCTGCCCTGATGATGCAACTCGGCGCCGAAGGTGTATTTGTGGGCAGCGGCATCTTCAAGAGCGGCAATCCACAGAAACGGGCTGCTGCCATCGTGCAGGCAGTAACGAATTATCAGGATGCCAAGTTGCTGGCCGAACTCTCCGAAGATCTCGGCGAGGCGATGGTGGGCATCAACGAGCAGGAGATAGAACTGCTGATGGCTGAAAGAGGGAAATAGGAGTTGAGAGTTTAGAGTTTAGAGTTGAGGGATTAAAGTTTAGAGTTTAGAGGCATGAGAAGAAATAGAATCGCTGTACTTGCCCTTCAGGGGGCGTTCATCGAGCATGAGCAGATGCTGCAAGGACTGGGCGTGGAGACATTCGAGGTGCGCCAGTTGTCAGATTGGGAACAACCGAAAGACGGGCTCGTCATTCCGGGTGGTGAATCCACCACTCAGTTCCGTCTGCTCAACGACTTGGCTCTCCTCCACCCTATCCGCCAAGCCATTCTCGAAGGTCTGCCCGTCTTTGGCACTTGTGCGGGGCTCATCCTTCTTGCCAAACAGGAGGATGGGCATCCACGGCAAGGACTCTGCACGATGGACATAGACGTTTGCCGCAATGCCTACGGGCGACAGTTGGGCAGTTTCAATGCCATCGGCGAGGTTGCCGACATCGCAAACGACTTCCCCATGACCTTCATCCGTGCTCCTTACATCCATCGCACGCTTTCCCCCGAGGTCGAAATCCTCTCCGAAGCAGACGGACACATCGTGGCTGTTCGGCAAGGGCATCAACTCGCCACCGCTTTCCACCCCGAACTGACCGCAGACAACCGTCTGCACCGATACTTTGTGGAGAGGATGAAGTGAAAGGGAAGAATGCAAGACACAAAATCAGTCGTACCCCTCGGCTACACTGCGTCGTCCCCGAGGGGTACGGCATGGTGTAGTCGAGGGGTACGATTTTTTTTGTCCCGTGGAATGATTTGCAATACAGTCAGGACACGGAAGCCTTATTTTTTCTTCCTCCTCACATAGTCGGAGGGTTTCTTGTCGTTGTCGAAGTACCAGGCGAGGCCCACCTTCACGCCAACTTTGCTATACTCGGAGAACTTGTTGGTCGAGATGTCGTAGTAGAGCGATGGCTCGATGGTGAGATGGCGATTGAGGAAGAAGCAGTAGCCAATCTCCGGCGTGACTTGCAAGTCGTTGTAGTTGGGTGCGCCATGCAGATAGCGGGCACCGGCCTGAAGGAAGAGACCGTTCTGCTCGATGAGATAGCGGCACTTCATGCCTGCATAGAGAGCCTGCATGTCCTTGCAGTGATAGTCGAAGCCCACTTCGGTGAGCAGCATCCAGCCGTCTTCGAACATGTAGCCACCGTTCAGGCCGAGATTGATGCCGAACTTCTCGTGCTTGCTGTAGGAAAGGCCACCGGCATTGGCCGTGGCTCCCAGATAATACTTTCCTTTCTCAAATTGTGCAGAGGCACTGCTGATGCCCACTACAGCCAGAAGGAGTGATAGAAGAATTTTTTTCATGACTTTTTTAGGGGTTTATGTCTTCTGATTTCGTATCTTGTCTTGTTTATATCGCGCCCATGCCAACCCTGCACAGATGAGGGCATAGCCTAAGATGTGGGGCAGATAGGCCATCCACGTGTTCCAGACGATGCCGTTGTAGATGTAGAATCCGACACCTACAACGAAGAAGGCGACAGGCTGCCAAATGTATCGTTTCATGTGGGGCCGTTTTTTATGAGTGGGGAGACTTCCTATGCAATGTTCTCGCCCACCAGATGTAGCCCACGAGCAGGCCCAGAGTGATGAGTCCTCCTATGGAGTAGGCAACGAAGTGGTTGAGTTGGAACCCTTCGGGAGCGATGAGTATGTAGGTAGAGCAAACGATGGTCATCCACAGGGCTGGAATGAAAGTGATGAGATAGGCGTAGGGTTTGCTGCATTCGGCCACACTCCGTCGAGTCAGCCATACGGTGATGGCCCACAGAGTGATGGTGGCCAGTGTCTGGTTGAACCATGCGAAGTAGCGCCACAGGATGTCGAAGTTGATAAACATGAGCACTGCGCTGATGACGAAGAGCGGCAGAGAGAGCATCAGTCGCTTGTAGAGTTTATTCTGCTTGTAGTGCATGAAGTCGGCAGCGATGAGTCGGGCCGAGCGGAAAGCCGTGTCGCCGCTCGTGATGGGGGCTGCCACCACACCCAGCACCGCCAGCACGGCACCGACTGTGCCGAGCCAACTGTGGCAGATGGAGTTGACCAGAATGGCGGGCGACGGTTTGCCTGTCTCGGGGTTCATCATGGCCGTGATGAGTTTCTCATAGGGGGTGTTGCCTGCCACATCGAGGCTGTCGGCAAACTTGATGGCTGCCGCCGCCCAGATGAGGGCCACCAGTCCTTCGGTAATCATGGCACCGTAGAAGATGGGGCGGCCATATTTCTCATTCTTCATGCACCGAGCCATCATAGGGCTTTGGGTGGCATGGAATCCGCTCACGGCACCACAGGCGATGGTGATGCACAGACCGGGGAAGATGGGGATGGTGGAGGAAGGATGATGGTTGGAGAAAGCCTCCGTGATTTCGGGCATGGAGCCGTTCTGGGTGAAGATTCCGTAGGCCAGGCCCACCGCCATGACGAGCAGGGCGAGTCCGAAGATGGGGTAGATTTTGCCAATCAGTTTATCGATGGGCAGGAGGGTGGCCAAGATGTAGTAGATGAAGATGATGATTACCCAGAAGGTCTTCGACCACAGGAAACCGTTGTCAACCATCATGCCGTCGAGAATGTCGGCCGGAGTGGTCACAAACACGGCTCCCACCAGAATCATCAGCACCAGCGAGAGCACACGCATGACGAGCCGCATGACCTGACCCAGATTGTCGCCAATGATTTCGGGCAGGCTGGCCCCGTTCTGCCGCAGGCTAATCATGCCCGACATGTAGTCGTGAACCGCACCGCCCAGGATGCAGCCCAGCACAATCCACAAATAGGCGGCAGGACCAAAAAGGATGCCCTGAATGGCACCGAAGATAGGGCCTGTGCCTGCAATGTTCAGAAACTGAATGAGAAAGACTTTCCAAGTAGGCATCGGCATATAGTCAACACCATCCTGCGAAGTGTAGCAAGGAGTGGTCCGGCGAGGGTCTGACCCAAACACCCTGTCAACAAATGCTCCATAGAAAAGATACCCTAAAACAAGGAGCAGAAGAGAGACGATAAATGTAAGCATTTCAGATATAATTCTGTTAAATATTCGGCAAAAGTAAGGAATTTTACTTACCTTTGCAAAAAAATTAACGTTAATAATGACTAACAGACATAAAGCACACCTTTTAGGGGCATTTTTCACCCTTTTGTCTGCCACGCTCATGGCACAAACCGAACATCATGCCCGAGGCGAATATCTCTACGAAAGCCAGCACCCGCTCCGCGAGACCCGTGCCGTCTGGCTCACCACCATCGGGGGCTTGGACTGGCCGCGCATCAAGGCAACCGATGCCGCCAGCCGCGAGCGGCAGAAGGAGGAACTCATCCGCATCCTCGACAACTACCAGCGCGCCAACATCAACACCGTCATTTTCCAGACCCGTGTGCGCGCCGCCCTGCTCTACCCCTCCAAGATTGAGCCGTGGGAACTCTCCCTCACGGGCACACATGGCCGCAGTCCGGGCTACGACCCTCTGGCCTTCTGCATCGACGAATGCCACAAGCGCGGCATGGAACTGCATGCCTGGGTGGTCTGCATCCCCATCGGCACAAAAGAACGCCAAAACGGCTACGGCTCCTCGTCGCTGACGAAGAAACATCCCGAGTTGGTCAAGACCGCCAAGGGAGGCGAGATGTTCATGATTCCGGGCAAGCCCGAAACGGCAGACTACATTGCCAACATCTGCAAGGAGATTGTGGAGAACTACGATGTCGATGGCATCTCCCTCGACTACATCCGCTATCCCGAGTCCATTTTCAACTTCTCCGACGACGAACTCTATCCGCGTTCATCCTCCCAACCGAAGGCCGACTGGCGACGCGAGAACATCACCCGCATCGTGCGCCGTGTACACGATGTGGTCAAGCCCATCAAGCCGTGGGTCAAACTGAGCAGTTCGCCCATCGGCAAATACCGCGACACCAGCCGCTACAGCGCAGGCGGATGGAACGGCTACAACGCTGTGTGGCAAGACCCCATCTTGTGGCTGAAAGAGGACTGGCAGGACCTTCTCTTTCCCATGATGTACTTCACGGGCAACAACTACTACCCCTTCCTCTTCCAATGGGCCGAAATGGCCAACGGCCACCCCATCTGTCCCGGACTCGGCATCTATTTCCTCGACCCCCGCGAAGGACGCTGGACACTGAGCGAAGTGCGCGCCGAGATGCACACAGCCCGCAACAGCGGCATCGGGGGCATCGCCTTCTATCGTGGCGAATTTCTGACCAAGAACTGCAAAGGCATCTACGATGCCACCTGCCAAGAGTTCTTCCCCTATCCTGCCCTCACTGCCCGCATGACCTGGATGGGCGACACGCTTGCACCACCCTCCCCCACATCTTTATATTATAAGGACGGCATCCTCCACTGGAAAAGCCATACCCTCTCTAACTCCCCCTGTGAGGGGGAGGACATACCCTCTCCCCAACCCTCCCCCTGTAATGGGGAGGGAGGCCATCCGGATGGAGTTCTCCCCCTCACAGGGGGAGTTAGAGAGGGTATGGCTGGGAGGGGGCTTCTCTACAACATCTATGGATCCAACACCTATCCCGTCGATGTGACCAAGGCCGAGAACCTCCTTGCCGTCCGTGTGCAGGACGACCACTGGACACTCAATGCCCGTGCCCAAAAGGTGCGCCACTATGCCGTCACCGCCATCGACCGCATGGGCAACGAAAGCCCTGCCCTGCAAGAGGAGAAGCCCACCATTGAATTGCCAGAACACATCAATGTGCCACGGTTGATTAACCGTGATTTGAAAGGTGCGTCCAAAGCAACTGGCAAGAAGAACAAAAAGACGAAAAAGAAAAGAACCTAATCCAGTTCCATTTCCTTTCCAGTCCATTCTTCTCCATCAATCAGGTAAGTATCAGTACCTATGACCTTGAAACCAAGAGAGTCGTAACAATGGAAAGCAGAGGGATTGTTGTCAAACACGCCAAGCGTTATTTTCTGGACACCAAATTCTTCTTTCGCTTTCTTGATGACCATTTGCAGCATCCGCTTACCATAGCCCTTGCCACGTTTCGTGTCATCGACAATCACAAAGCCGAAGCGCACAAGAGTTTTATCCTCTGACAGGAATCTCAGCAGGACATGTCCGATGATGTTCTCTCCGACAACAGCCGTGAGAGGATACATGTTATCGCCCTTGTATTGCTCCATCATATCCTCTCGCTTTGCCGGAAAATCCTTATACCTGTCAGCACTCCACTTACGGAAAGCCTGCTTATCCTTACACCAACCCAGAATCGTCTCTGCATCGTTGGGGTGGAATGGTCGGAGGGTCATTTCGTTCATTCTACCATATTGATTATCTTTTGCAACTGTTCCAGAAAGTGCGTAGCATGACCTCCATCCATCTGTGCATGATGGAACTGGAAGGAGATGGGGAGTGTGGTTTTCAACCAGCCCTTACGATATCTTCCCCATGCAAGGAAAGGATTGGTGAAGATGCCACTGTACTGGTTGACGATACAGTCGAGTTCCGTCCTTGTCAAAGCCGATGTGCCAACGATGACGGCTTCCTCATCCAAGATGTCCTGACAGGACTGGCGGACGGTCTCTGTCATGTGCAGGTAATCAGCGTTAAACTGCTCCAGATTGTCGCTGACGGCAATGTCGCAGAAACTTAGTCCGCCCTTGATGTTATCTACTATCACATTGATGGCCATGCGGTCGTATTTGTACAGTTTTCCGTTCTGGGGCAATATGTAGAACTCCTTCATCTTTGATGCCGCCCTGCCGATGCACCAACACAGGAGCATGTTGAATTTCAGTCCACGCCGCCGACTCACCCTGTACAGCCTCGTCACGTCAAAGGTCTTGGTGAGCGTCACCATGGGCATGGGCGATTTCATCCACAGTTCGAATGCCATCGCCCGATTCGTATCTTGGGGATTGATTTCCTGTTTCATCACTCAATCACAAAACTGCGAGGGTAGAAATTGCTGTAGAAACGGCCATCGGTGGCGGTGAACTTCAGGACGCAATAATTGGGGTCGGTCAAACCGCCAGGGTAATACTGCTCGTCGCCATCGTGCCAAATCATTTCTTTCGAGGCGGCATCAGTCAGTACCTCCATCGCACCTCTGAGCATCATGCCTTTGAAGTCTTCGGCATCGCAAAAATAGATGCAGGCCTTAGGGTTAGCCTTGTATTGAGCCACACGTATTGAGAACGTGTTGGTCGTGAAGTAGAAAGTTTTGACACCTTCACGCTTGCGTGGCTTCAACATAGCCTTGGTCCAAGGAAAACCATCCTGATCTACTGACGAGATGTAAGCGATGGGCTGTTTGTCGGCCATCTGGGCAATGAGTTCTTTAACGCCAGCCAAAGCAGGGTTGACATTCATGACTTCATCGTTACTGACATCCAACGTTTGGCGCCAACGCTTCAACTGGGGAAAGTACGATTTCATCATGCCGATATACTCCTCTTTGGTGATGGGTCTCTCCAACCCCTCATTTACTGCACCAACAAACTGCGCACAATGTTCTATCATCTCTTCCATCGTGCAGTCCTCCAGGAACTGGCCATCCCTGTAGCAGTAGATGCAATACTCTTCGTTTTTACTTCCATCAGCATTAGTGCCGAGCACATCTGCTGTAAGCGGCATGCCGCAACTTTGACAAAATTTCTGTTCCTGTGCCATCATTTCATTAACGCTTAAAAAACAATAATGATTGTGTTTGTCCTGTCTTTTCCCATCCACTCACGAGGCAACGCTGTCCTTTGCTTGAGCCTGCAAGTGGGAAGTCTGCACCCACTCTTCGCCACAACGCTCGTAGGTGCTCACCTCGACAGCACCCGGTTCGGGCATATCGGTATAGGTGGTTTTAGACACTGGAGACATAAAGCAACGCTTGCCTTTGTCCCAGTAAGACAACGAGACAGTGTAGCCACTATCAGTATAGAGATATTCCAGACGAGAATCGGGATGCCATCTTCTTCCGTCCCAACGATGGGTGACACGCACAAGCAGACGGTCTTGGGCATCGTAGCCATAGTCATACTTCCGCCGAGGTTCCAGCACCAGATAGGCAGAACTCGCGTCTGGGACGGACACTTGCTTATACACATACTTGGCAACGACTTTATCGCCTTCCATCTCGGTGTTGTAGTAGAAAACATTCTCCTTTTCGGCTGCCGTGTTCATGCACATCGACATAACTACAGCGGCGGTGATTGTCAATAAATTCATCATACTGATTTTTTTTAAGTGAAACATTGCGTTGACGTTTTCAAGTGCAAAGGTACTGTCATCATGAACCCACTTGCAAGTTTTTGGGATATTCGGCAGGAATTTGTGACGAATGACATAAAAATTCCCAATTCTTTCTTACCTTTGCCAGCCGTATGACACAAGGACAAAAAGAAATCATCAACATCCGCACCATCAGTTGCGCCTTCACGGTGCTTGCCCTTGCCATCTTCAAGCCCTTCGGATTTGAAGTGTGGCAATGGGAGCATTGCGCCCATCTGCTGGCCATATTTGCGATGGGCTTGGTGAGTTGCATCGTGACGGAAGGCATACTGAAGTATCTGGTCAGAATGCCACGCTCCACAGAACAGGGCGTCAACTACATCATCCGGCGCAACCTCTGGTTCCAGTGCATCAACACCCCTCTTGTTGCCCTGATGATATGCCTCTATCGCCATTTTGTGCTGAGCAAACTTACAGAAGAAAATCTGATTTCGGTGAGCAACTATCTGGAGACTCTCTTCATCATCGCCTTCTGTTCGTTCGCCATCGGGCTGTACTGGCGTTTCAAGTTCCGCAGCCGTTATCTGGCAGCCGAACTGGAAGAAACAAGAATGATGAATGAACAACTGCAACGGCTTCAACAATCGAGTTCAGACCTGAGCCCTACCCCTGACGGCCTCCAACTCCCAACCCCAAACTCTCAACTTCATAACCATTCTCTACCATCCGCCGTCACCCTCACAGGTACGACCAACGAGACCTCCACCTTTCTGCTTCCCCATCTTCTCTACATTGAGGCCGTGGGCAACTATGTGAAAGTGTATCATCTGCAGGAGGGACAGATACATGCCGACACGCTTCGTGCCACCTCCAAACAGATGGAAAAAGAATTGGAGACTTATCCCACGATTGTGCGCTGCCACCGTGCCTTTCTGGTCAATCTCAGACAGGTGGAGCAAATCGTCTCCAAGGCTGGCACCATGCAGTTGCTCATCCGACATTGCCACACCTACATCCCCGTGTCGCGCAGCCACCTCACATACGTCAAGGACTCTCTCAAAACCCTCTGATGCCCATCGCAGGTTGTTCTTTCCCTCACAAACGAGCCTTGAAAAAGGTTAGTTTTCCATAGGCAGAAGGTGGAAAATGGGTGGAAAATGGGAGGGTAATTGACTGATAATAAAGCAAAAGCGGATGGAAAAGAGTTTTCCACCCGCTTTTGTTGTTCAGGTGCATCAATTGCCGTACCTTTGCCACCGAAAACAAATGAAAACTACAAATGACATGATGACGACGAAACACTACATTCCTCATTTCTCACTAAACATCTCATTCCTCATTCCTGAAGTGAAGACCATCGCGATGCTCTGTTCCATCGTCGGCATCGCCCTTCTTTCTGCCTGCACGAAACGGGAGTTGCTGCTGGCAGAGCGGTTGGCAATGGAGCATCCCGACAGTGCGGCGGCCTGTCTGGCAACCATCGACACGACCCACTTGGGGGAAAGCGAACGGGCGTTATATACGCTCACACGAGGCTTGGTGCTGGAAGAAAAGTGGCAACGTGCCCATGCCGACACAGCGGTGTGTCTGAGTGACAATGAGGAAACTTGGGAGTTCAAGCGTGAGACCCTGCAGAGCAGAGGACGGCTTGACGAGGAGTTGGACAGCATGATGGCTGACTCGTCGCTCCTCCGCGCGTACCATTATTATAATGAGAAGAGCGTGAGCGGAGTGACAGACGACGAGGAGGACTTGCGGCGGTTTGGCCGCATCTGCTATGTGATGAGCCGCCACTATGAGGAGAACGACTCGCTGCTGCAGAAAGACCAACTCTACTTGCTGGCCATCCATTGTGCCGAGGCTTGCGGAGACAGCGAGACGGCCTATCGGGCCTATCAGCAGTTAGGCAGACATCTGCAATATGCCCACAACTACGCTGCCTACCACGAGGCATACTACTGTCAGAGGCAGGCTCTGAAGCACTTCGGCCGATGCCGAGATAGCGCGCAATGGTTGCTCACCCTCGTGAACGACTACGGATTCTCCTACCTGTCTTTGCATCCGCTCAATCCTCGCCACTTCCCCACGTTGGTTCATGCGGCAAGTCTCGCCTGCAAAAGCGGGAAGGCACAAGATACCCTCTACGACTCTGTGGCCACCCTCATCGACAGTGTGGAGAAAGCCCCCGTGCTCCCCTTCTCGTCGCGCACGGAGTTCCAGTCCACCTACGACGGAAAAAAGACTGTCCGTGAACTCGGTGTGCCGAAAGGACTGTTTGAGGATGCTGAGCATGCCTACGAGGAAGAAGCGAAAGAAGGCAGGGCTGCAACGGTGAAGGAGAAGCAACAGCAGTTTGATGAGGAGATGCGACGTGCGGTCAACCGCTTGAATGTGCAGACACGCACCTACCTCTCTGCGGGCTATGCACGTCAGGCCTCCATGCTGCAGACTCGACTCCTGTGGGCGGTCATCGGCTGCCTCATCCTGGCGGTGCTCGTGCTGCTGCTGTCCGTGTGGAATTGGCATGAAAAGGTGAAGCGGAAGCACAAGGAAGAGCAGTTGAAGCAGGAGCAGGAAGTGGAACAACTATCGGCCCAACTGCAACAGAAGGAGACACTCATTGCCTCGTTGAGAGGACACATCATCGACAAGAGCGAAATCCTCGAGATGCTGGAACCCACGGCAGGCAAGCGCACCATCATCAATGCCCGCAACTGGCGAGAGATGGAGGCAACGCTCGACATGGCCGACAACCAGTTTGTGAGCCGACTACGAGCGCAGCACCCCACCTTCAGCGAAGACGACATCCGCCTGTGCATGCTCACCCGGCTGAAACTGAGCAATGCCGCCCTGTCTGCCATCTATGCCATCTCGGTGTCTGCCGTGCAGCACCGCAAGCAGAAACTGAAGAAGGAGGGCTTCGGCGTGAGCGACCCGACGGTGACACTCGAACAAGTGATTGAGAATTACTGACATCCCCTAAACATCATCTTTATGAAAACAACCTTTTTCCGATGCGGAAATCTCCGCATCCTGCTGATGCTATGCCTTTTTGCCAGCACAGCAACCTTGCAGGCCAACATCATCAGGGGCCGTGTGGTCGATGCCGAAACAGGCGAACCGCTGGAAGGCGCACAGGTGCATGTGAACGAGGCTTTTGAGTCAACGACTTTCTTCACCAAAGTGAACACCGACTCGCTGGGCTACTTCCACTACCATTGTGACGACATGGGGCGACTGACCTTCACGGCCAAATACTTCGGCTATCTTGACGGGACAGAAAAAACCATCGGCATGGAAGGCAACGACACCATCCGGCTGAAGGACATCCGGCTGAAACCCTCACCGCTGCTGCTGAAGGAGGTGGAGGTGAGTGCCAAGAAGAGGCGGTTCTACATGCGGGGCGACACGGTGGTGTTCAACCCTGAAGCCTTCAACATGGAGGAGGGCGCACGGCTGGAAGAACTCATCGAGAAACTGCCGGGCGTGAGCATCAAGGACGGCCAACTGCTCTGGAACGGCGAACCACTGAAACTGATGATGAACGGCAGGGAAGTGTTCAGTAAGGACATGCTGATGAAGCATCTGCCCGTAGAGGCGGTGGAGAATATCAAGGCTTACGACCGGAAGAGCGAGTTGGCAGAGCGGACAGGCGTGAACGACGGTAAGGAGGAACACGTGCTGGACGTGAGCATCAAGCCCTCATGGATGGACAAGATGTATGGCGAGGCAAAGGCCACAGGATATTCGAGCGGACACTATGCCGCGTCGCTGGATGCCTTGCGGCTGAGCGACACCGACCCGCTGCTGGTGTTCGGGCGAGTGTCTGACGAACCTGCGGAAGTGACCATGCGAACCCTCAACTCCAACGGTTCCAGATGGGGGGCTGAGCCTGTGAGGCAGCAGATGGCATCGGTGGGTTATCAGCATTCGTGGAAAAAGACGGGCGAACTGTACCCCAACTACTGGAACATCACGACAAGCCCCAACCACACCGACCGAAGCAAGGACAGTTGGGAGAACACACAGACGTTCCTGCCAGGCACAGCACCCACCGAGAGCCGCACCACCCGCCACGACTACCAACACGCCTTGACGGTTCCCCTCCATGCCGTCTCCTACCTCTATCTCAAGCAGCACACCCTGCGGCTGGAGGGTGAGGTGAAGTATGAAGAGGGACGGAAGGAACAGACCCTCCATACCCTCTCTAACTCCCCCTGTGAGGGGGAGGATTCCATCCGGATGGTCTCCCTCCCCATTACAGGGGGAGGGTTGGGGAGAGGGTATGTTCTCTCCTCCACCTATCACGCTTCCAACCGCTCCAAAGGCATCACGGCCAAAGGTGAGGTTTCGCTGACACGCCACATCAAAGACGGTGCCGTCTTGACTGGCATCAACCTGAACTTCAGCCAACAGAGCAACAAGGGAGCCTCGGAGGGCAACTACCATTACTACACGCTCGACCCGCACCATACGCTCGACCTGCAGAACTACGACACGGACACGCACCATCTCGCTGCCACATGGCACATGGGTCTCTTTCATGGAGTGGGGAGCAAACTCTCCACAAGCATCAATTTCTCCACCACCTACAGTCGCGACACCCACGACGAAGAGCGACAGCGGGACAACACCCCCGACCTCGCCAACAGCCTCTACAGCCACACCCACTCATGGAAGAACACCCTTTCGGCGGGTGTCACCCTCACCTCGGGCGCCTTCACACTGAGACCCTCGGTCGCGTTCTCCCATGAGCACGAACACCTCGACTATCGACGCGCCGCCCTCGACACGGTGGCACGACGTAACCTGCTCCTCCTGCAGCCGAGCATGGAGATAAAGTATAAAATCAAGAAGCAAATGACGCTGAGGGGTTCTGTGGGCTACACCACCACCCCAGCCCAACTGCTGGACTGCATCGACTATGTGGATGACACCAATCCGCTCTACATCCGTTCGGGCAACTCGGGACTGAAAAATAGCCACTCGTTCCATGCCGACATCAAGTACAGCATGCTCATCGCCCATGCCAACCAAGCCCTGAGCATTTCGGCTGACTACAGGAAACAGCACGACCCCATCGCCACTGTGCTGCACTACAACTCGCAGACGGGAGCCTACCGCGCCACCCAGCAGAATGTGCAGGGAGGGGGACACGTGGGCATCGGACTCGACTACGAACGCAGCATCGGCCAGCACCTCACGTGGCGAAACAAACTCTCGGAGTCATGGGGAAGAAGTTACGGCATCCTCACCCTGGTGGACGAAGAGACGGAGGTGACCTACAATCGGCAGAGCCAGTCGGCGTTTTCCTACAGAACGGAGACGGAATGCGGCCTGAAGGACTGGACGCTGAACCTCTCCAACACATTCGGATGGACCCGCTTCACCTACAGCGACGCATCGCAGCAGAAACAAGACATTTTCCGCAACGAGACCGAACTGAACATCCGCTACCACCGCCCCCGGTGGACACTCCGCCTCCACCCCCGGCTCGTCATCGACCGAGGACATCTCGCGCCACAGATGAACACCAGCCAGTTCCTGCTTGATGCCTCCGCCACCTACAAGTTCCTGCGGGGCAAGGCAGAACTGACCTTCGAAGGCAAAGACCTTCTGAGCCAGGTCAAACGCCACACCTACAGCATCACCCCCACCACCCACACAGAAAGCGGCGAAGACTATCTCCACCGCTACGTCATGCTGACCCTCAAGTACAGGTTTGACCCAAAGAAAGAAGAGAAAAAGTGAGGAGTGAGGTTTCCACAACGGATTGCACGGATTATACGGATTTTTTGAGCCTCGGCGGCTCCTGCCATTCGGATTGTTCTGCCCTCGACCATCGTCGCCCCTGCGACGAAAATCCGTATAATCCGTGCAATCCGTTGTAAAAAATATCCGAAACTTGAGTAACTTAGATTTTTCACTCTTCACTTTTCACTTTTCACTCTTCACTTTCTCTTAGAAAGGCAGGTCGCTTGAGTCGTCGGCAGCCGTTTCAAAGTTGGCTGGCTGGGCG
>DGSP01000035.1:41597-45595 GCA_002393555.1 Prevotellaceae bacterium UBA4359 | reverse complement strand
GCTCCGAGGGAGATGAAATCGACAGCAGCCTTGGCATAAAACGAAAAGCCCGCCGCAAAGTCCCAATGGGAATTGCGGCGGGCTTAGTGTGTGTATGTAAAAAACGAGGGAGTCTTTACTTCACGGGTGAGATGATGTAGGTGTAGGTGTAGTTCTGATAGGGCATCTGGTATTCCTGACGTGGCCATGCACCCCATGAGTTGACACAACCTACGCCCATGCTGCGGAGGGCGATGTGGAGGTCGGTGAAGGGACGTTCGATGAGGTCGCCGCTGTGCCACTGTGCTTTCTGGCGCGAGGGCTGAAGGTCATCCTCGGTGTAGTTGAGGGCTTGCATTTCGAGAGGCTGGATGCCCTGGAAGCAGAGACCCTTGCCGGCAGGGTTGGTGATGGCCCAGTAGCGCACCTGAGTCTTGGTGCCGTTCTCCTGCGGACGCACATAGCCCCAGAACTGCTCGGCCACGGTCTGCTTCCAGATGCCGAGACGCTGGCTGTTGTTGCGGTCGATGTAGTTCTCGTGAGGTCCCTTGCCGTAGTACTCAATCTGCGAGAACTCCTTGGGCATCTGCATCTGCATTCCGTAGCGCATCAACTGCGGTTGCTTCTTGGCATCGCCGCTGACGGTGAGGTCTTGACGAACCACGAGTTGACCTGCAGGAGTCATGGTGTAGGTCAGTTTCACGTTTGCCTCCAGTGCCTTGATGTCATACTCGGCAGTGACCACATAGTTCACGCCGTCCTGCTTGATGTCGAAACCCTTGCGCTCCAGGCGAGGATGCTGCCAGGCGGCGAGACGGTTCTGCATGCCGGCACCGAAGTCGTTATCGGTGGCAGCGCGCCAGAAGTCGGGAGTGAGTTGGGCATCGTCGGTCATCATCGGAGTGCCATCCACATCGATGTAGGCCACATAGCCAGAGTGCTTGTCGAAGGTGACGCTTACGCCATTGGCCGAAAGCACGGCATAGACGGCACGGTCGTCGAGCGTGACCGCAGCAGGCGCTTTCTTGGCTTTCTTGTCGTTGGCAGGCTGGGCAGTGATGTCCTCGACCTTCGGGAAGGCGTAGGGAGCAACCTCAAACTGCTGATGTGCCACGATGTCGCCCTTCTTCAGGAGGGGTTCGTCGGCCAGCAACTTGGCATCCACGTTCACCAGAATCTCCTTGCCCTTATAGTCGGGATTGGCCACAGCCTGGGCAATGGCATCGATGGTGAAGACAGCCTTGCCCTGTGGCGGGATGGCTGCCGGGATATGCTCAGAAGCCTTGGCCACCGACTTGCCATCCACCAGCACCTCATACTCGAACATCACATAGTCGAGCGGACGGAAGAAGTTCTCGTTGAGCACCTCCACCTTGCCGGCCTTGGCATCGGTGAGCGTGGCCCAGATGTTCTGATAGTAGTACTGAATCTCGTAGGCATGCGGATTGGGCACACGGTCGGGGTTGATGACACCGTTACAGTTGAAGTTGTTGTCGCTGGCCGGGAAACGTCCGTAGTCGCCGCCGTAAGTCCAGATGGGCTTGCCAGTAATTTTACTCTTGCCGCGCAGACCCTGGTCGATGAAGTCCCAAATGTAGCCACCCTGATAGTTGGGGGTGCTGCGAATCATGTCCCAGTACTCCTTGAATCCACCGCCAGAGTTGCCCATCGTGTGGGCATACTCGCACTGGATGAGCGGACGTGCATTGCCCTCCTTGCAGTAGCGTTCGCAGTGGCCATAGTCGGCATACATGGGGCAGTAGATGTCAGTCTTTCCCCAACTGCCAGCCTGCTCATACTGGCAGGGACGAGAGGAGTCGTAAGCCTTGACGAAGTCGTAGGCATCCTCGAAGTTCTTACCATAGCCAGCCTCGTTGCCAAGCGACCAGACGATGATGGAGGGATGATTCTTTAATACATATATATTATGGCGTTCACGCTCGATGTGCATGTCGTGGAACCGTGCATCCTTGGCCAGCGACTTCTCGCCGTAGCCCATTCCGTGGCTCTCGATGTTGGCCTCGGCAGTCACGTAGATGCCATACTCGTCGCAGAGTTCGTACCAGCGTGGGTCATCGGGATAGTGGCAGGTGCGCACAGCGTTCACGTTGAGTTGCTTCATCACCTGAATGTCCTGAATCATGCGCTCCACACTCACCACATAGCCGCCATCGGGGTCGAGTTCGTGGCGGTCCACACCCTTGATGAGGATGGGCTGACCATTCACCAGCAGTTGCTGGTTCTTGATTTCCACCTTGCGGAAGCCCACTCGCTGGGGTATGCACTCCAGGAGTTTGTCGCCGTCGTAGAGAGAGACGTAGAGGTTGTAGAGGTTGGGAGTCTCGGCTGTCCATTTCTTGATGTTTGCCAACGCTGCTGTCTGATAGTCGAAAGTGACAGGGCCGTTGTCGAGAGCCGTCACCGACTCGCTGAGTACTTCCTTGCCCTGTGCATCGGTCAGACGCATCTTCACAGTCTTGCCCTTACCATTCACGAGGTCAATCTTACCCCTCAGCGCACCATCCTTATAGTCGTTTACCAAGTCGGGCGTGATGAAGAGGTCGTCGATGTGAGCCTGTGGACGGGAGTAGAGGTAGCACTCGCGGGCAATGCCGCAGAGTCGCCAGAAGTCCTGGTCTTCGTTCCAAGAGCCGTCACACCAGCGCATCACCTGCATGGCAATGAGGTTCTCCTTGCCAGGAGTGACATACTTGGTGATGTCGAACTCGGCAGCCACCTTTGAGTCCTCAGAGTAGCCCACATACTTGCCGTTCACATAGAGCGTGAGGTTGGAAGTGGCAGAGCCGATGTGAATGTAGATGTTCTCGCCCTTCCAGTCGGCAGGAACGGTGAACGAGCGGCGGTAACTGCCCACATGGTTGCCCTTGTCCTGCACGGCAGGTGGGTCGCTCACCCAGTCGCTGCGCCAGGCGTAGTGGTTGTTCACGTAGATGGCATCGCCGTAGCCGTTCAGTTCCCAGATGCCAGGCACAGGCATGGTGCCCCACTTCGAGTCGTCATACTTCAGAGTGTAGAAGTCAGCAGGACGCTCGTTGGCACTCTCCACCCAGTGGAACTTCCACTTGCCTTCGATGCTCATGTAGCGGCTCGACTTGGCCTTGGGGTTGGCCTTCGGTGTTTGTGACTGCTGTGCCAAGGCTTCGCTCTCATAGGCGAAGTAGTTGGCCACATCCATCTTTCGGTTGATTTCGTTGACATTGGGGTCGCACCACACAGGAGTCTTCTGCGCCTGTGCCATCACGCTTCCCATTGCCAAAGCAGACAAAAGAAAATGTTTTACGTTCATGGTTAATGGTTGGTTTTATTGTTGAGTAAAAAATTTTTTTCGCGGCAAAGATAGCATAATCTACCAAGAAGACAAAAAGAATGACGTTTTTTTTGTTTCATTCATGGTGATAAGGCTCTCCCCGCATGATGGTCATGGCCCGATAGAGTTGCTCCACAAAGATGAGGCGCACCATCTGATGCGAGAAGGTCATGGGAGAGAGGGAGAGTTTTTCGCTGGCACGGGCATAGACCTCAGGCGAAAAGCCGTAAGGGCCTCCGATGATGAAGACCAACCGCTTGCCGACCGTCTGCATCTTCTGCTCCATCCATCGGGAGAACTCCACGCTGCGCAGTTCCTTCCCATGCTCATCGAGCAACACCACATGGTCGCCAGCCTGCAACTGCTTCAGGATGAGTTCGCCCTCCTGCTGCTTCTGCTGCTCAGCCGAGAGATTCTTGGTGTTCTTCAGTTCGGGGATGGTAACGATGTCGAAACCCACATAGTGCTTCACCCGTGAGGCATAGTCGTCAATCAGTTCAACGAAGTGTTTGTTCACGGTCTTTCCGACCAAAAGAAGTGTTATGCGCATGGAAACCTTTTTTCTTTCTCTTTATCCCGAATCGGTCATTAGGCCACTTCGTGGCTCTGTCGTAAAACAAATTTGAATAATTATCATAATTTCACCCACTAATTTCTATAATTATGATTTTAAGTTTCGGAAGTGTTTTTC
>DGSP01000035.1:29936-41476 GCA_002393555.1 Prevotellaceae bacterium UBA4359 | reverse complement strand
CTGCCATTCGGATTGTTCTGCATCCGGCCATCGTCGCCTCTTGCGACGAAAAATCCGTATAATCCGTGCAATCCGTTGTAAAAATATATCCGAAATTTGAGTTATGATAATTTGTGGATAAAATTATTTTAATTATGGTAATTTGTTTCTTAATGACCCATTTGGGTTTATTTCGTTATAACGTAATTCCGTCATTTCGATTCTTTTTCACTTCATCTCATTCTCTCTTGGGTTCGTCACCTCGCTACATTCTTCACCCCCTTCACCGTGCTGAGTTTCTTGACGAGTTGGGCGAGTTGGTTCTGGTCGTCAATCATCACGGTCAGAGTGCCGGAGAAGAGGCCATCCTCAAACGACTGGATGCTGATGGCGCGCAACATGACGCTCTTCTCTTTGTTGATGATAGAAGTGATGTTGTTGACGATGCCAATGTCGTCATTTCCCACCACATGGAGAGTCACAGGATACTGCTTGCCGCCCTTGCCAGCCCAGCGGGCGCGAAGCACCCGATACCCCATCTTCTGGCGGAGCAAAGCCGCATTGGGGCAGTCGGTGCGGTGTACCTTGATGCCCCTGTTCACAGTGACAAAGCCGAACACATCGTCGCCATAGATGGGGTTGCAGCATTTGGCCAGGCTGTAATCGACCCCCTTCAGGTTGTTGTCCAGCACCAGCACGTCAGCCCCACCCTGCACACGGTCATCCTGCACCGTAGCCACAAAGCCATCCGCACTGCGCTGTTCAGTGCTGAAGGCATTGGGGTTAGCATCACGTTCTTGCAGTTCCTGATACTGCTCAATGACAGTGTTCACGTCGAGCCTCTCCTCCGCTATGGCCTTGTAGAACTCGGTCACGTGCTTATAGCCCATGCGCTTGATGAGGCGCATCATGATGGATTCCTCCGGCTCAATCTTCTTGTTCTTGAACTTCCGCTCCAGAGCCTCCTTGGCAAAAGTGGAGACCTGCATCTCCTGCTCAGTCAGCGACTGCCGAATCTTCGCCCTGGCCTTGGGAGTGACGGCAATGTTGAGCCAGTCGCGTTTGGGCAGTTGCTTCTGCGAGGTGAGGATTTCCACCTGGTCGCCGCTCTGCAGTTTCGTGCGGATGTGTACGTTCTTGCCGTTCACCTTTCCCCCCGTGCAGTGGGCACCCACGTTGGTGTGTATCTGGAAAGCGAAATCAAGCACCGTGGCCCCCTTGGGCAGTTTGAAGAGGTCGCCCTTAGGAGTGAAGACAAACACCTCGTCGCTGTAGAGGTCCACCTTGAAGCGATTCATCAACTGCTCGTTGCTCTCCACCTCCTGATGCTCCAGGGCCGAGCGGATGTCCTTCAGCCAGTCCTCCAGTTTGCTGCCGCTGTCCTTCACACCCTTATAGCGCCAGTGAGCCGCCAAGCCGCGCTCGGCAATCTCGTCCATCCTCTCGGTGCGAATCTGTATTTCCACCCACCTGCCCTCTGGCCCCATGACCGTGATGTGCAACGACTCGTAGCCGTTCGACTTGGGCACACTCAGCCAGTCGCGGAGCCGCTTCGGGTTGGGCCGATACATGTCGGTCACGATGCTGAACACCTGCCAGCAGTCCTGCTTCTCGCGGTCGGGCGCCGAGTCGAGAATCACGCGGATGGCAAAGAGGTCGTAGATGCCCTCAAACTTGCACTTCTGCTTCTTCATCTTCTGCCAGATGGAGTGGATGCTCTTCGTCCTGCCCTTGATGTGGAACTTCAGCCCCGCCGCCTTCAGTTTCTCCTCGATGGGGCCAATGAAGTTGGCAATGTAGAGGTCGCGGGCAGCCCTTGTCTCGTTCAGTTTCTCCTTAATCATATAGAAGACATCCGGCTCCAGATACTTGAGCGAGAGGTCTTCCAGTTCGCGCTTGATGAGGTAGAGTCCCAACTTGTGGGCCAGCGGCGCATACAGATGTGCCGCCTCCGTGGCCACTCGGGTGCGCTCCTCAATCTCTCCCCTGTCCTTGATTTGCCTCATCAGGTTCACGCGGTCAGCAATGATGATGAAGATGACCCTCATGTCCTCGGCAAACGACAGCAGCAGGTCGCGGAAGTTCTCCGTCTCGATGGAGGGGTTCTTGGCATACAACTCATTCACACGCAGCAGTCCGTGGATGATGTTGGCCACATCGTCGCCAAACCCTTTCCGCACCTCGTCAATCGTCACCACGCCCATCTCCACGCAGTTGTGGAGCAGGATGCTCACGATGGAGGCCCGGTTCAGTCCAATCTCCTCGGCTGTGATGACAGCCGTCTGGAGGTCGAACAAGATGGGGTTCAGCCCAAACTGGTTGCGGTGCAGTTGGCCCGTCTCCGCAGCCCGCAAGATGATGTCCTTTATTTTGTGGAAGTCGTCAGGATTCAGCACCTCGTCCACCAACGCCTGCAGCCGCTTCACGGTGTCCAGCACCGCCTGCCGTTCTTCTGTCCTTAGAGTCATTTTTTCATCCATATCTTTGCGTTTGTCTCAGTTCTCCTCAGGAAAACTTTGCAAAGGTAATGAAAAAAAAGAAGAACAGCCGCTTCCCCACGGATATTTTTTCTTTTTTCGCCCCACTTCCACAGCCTCAAAACAGGTGTGAGCCACACCTATGGAAGGGGGCTGAGGCACACCCAAAAGGCCGCAAGAAATGTCATCCAGACACCTTCGAGACATCAAAAAAGAGGGTGAAACCGATTTTTGTGGGGCGAAATGTTGGCGGTGTGGGAAAAAAGCACTTTCTTTGCATCTTGCGAGTGGAAAGGATGCTTTCTGCACAGACTTTCATCAACGCTCCCAACTATTCATCATCAACACTAAAATCTATGAAACCTTTTATGGACGAGAACTTCCTGCTGCAGAGCGAAACTGCACAGAAGTTGTATCATGAACACGCGGCCAAGATGCCGATTATCGACTACCACTGCCATCTGGTGCCTCAGATGGTGGCCGAGAACAAGCGTTTTGAATCCATCACCCAGATTTGGCTGGGGGGCGACCACTACAAGTGGCGCGCCATGCGTTCCAACGGTGTGGACGAACGCTACTGCACGGGCAAGGACACCTCGGATTGGGAGAAATTCGAGAAGTGGGCCGAGACGGTGCCCTACACGTTCCGCAACCCCCTCTACCACTGGACTCACCTGGAACTGAAGACGGCTTTCGGCATCAACAAGACACTCAACCCGGAGAATGCCCGCGAAATCTTTGACGAATGCAATGAGCAAATCAAGAACGACCCGAAGTTTACGCCTCGGGGACTGATGAAGCACTACAACGTGGAGACTGTCTGCACCACCGACGACCCTGTGGATTCGCTCGAATGGCACAAGCAGGTGGCAGCCGACCCCACGATGGAGACGAAGATGCTGCCCGCATGGCGTCCCGACAAGGCGATGGCCGTCGAGGTGCCAGAAAACTTCAAGGCATACGTGGACAGACTCTCGGAGGTGAGCGGCAAGGCCATCAATGGCTTCAACGATTACATCGACGCTATCCAGTCGCGCCACGATTTTTTTGCCTCGATGGGCTGTAAACTCTCCGACCACGGCATTGAGGAATTTTATGCTGAGGACTACACTGATGCCGAGGTGAAGGCCATCTTCGACAAGGTCTATGGTGGCAAGGCTCTCTCGCAGGAGGAGGTGCTGAAATTCAAGTCGGCCATGATGTACATCTTCGCCGTGCAGGATGCCGAAGCAGGTTGGGCACAGCAGTTCCACTATGGCGCCATCCGCGACAATAACTCAAAGATGTTCAAGCAACTGGGTCCTGACACTGGATTTGATTCTATAGGTGAGTTCAACACCGCCAAGAAGTGTTCGAAGTTCCTCGACCGACTGAACGCCGAGGGCAAACTGGCCAAGACTATCCTCTACAATCTGAACCCTTGTGCCAACGAGGTGCTGGCCACCATGCTGGGCAACTTCCAGGACGGTTCCTGCCCCGGCAAGATACAGTGGGGTTCGGGCTGGTGGTTCCTCGACCAGAAGGACGGCATGACCAAGCAGATGAACGCGCTCTCTTTGCTCGGCCTGCTGAGCCGCTTTGTGGGCATGCTCACCGACTCGCGCTCGTTCCTCTCCTACCCTCGCCACGAGTATTTCCGCCGCATCCTGTGCAACCTCGTTGCCACCGACATCGAGAACGGCGAAGTGCCCTACACTGGCTATGAAGAGAAGCGTGTGAACCAGATGATTGAGGACATCGCCTACAACAACGCGAAAAACTATTTCAACTTCTGACCAGTCCACGCGCTGGGCGTTTTTTCCAACTATTAGTCACAAAGAGAACATTGGCCTCGCCTTTTTTTCGTTTCAAGCAATTCACCATCCGCCACGACCGTTCTGCCATGAAGGTTGGGACGGATGGTGTACTGCTTGGAGCATGGGCAAACTCTCACCCCTCAACTCTCCACTCTCACCCCTCAACTCTCCACTCTCACCCCTCAACCCTCAACCCTCAACTCTCAGCCCTCCATTGCCTCGACATAGGCACAGGAACGGGTGTGATTGCCCTCATGCTGGCGCAGCGTTTTCCCTCTGCTCTCATCGAGGGTATCGACATTGACGAAGCATCGGTTTTGCAAGCACAGGAGAACGTGGAAGCATCCCCTTTCGCCACAAGAGTCAACATCAAGAATGCAGACTTCTCACGCTTTGACTGTTTCTCTAAGAGATATGACTTAATCGTCTCTAATCCACCTTTCTACAAAGAAGACACCTTAGGCGGAGACAAAGCGCGGGATGCAGCCCGACACACCCAATCGCTTCCCTTTGTGGCACTCGTTGCCAATACTTCCCGACTACTGACCGAGAGGGGACACTTTGCCGTCATCATCCCCCACTCCGATGCTGCCGATTTCATCAGCCTCTGCGCCCTCCACCATCTCTACCTGACTCGCCGCACCGATGTACGCTCCAACGAACGCAAGCCTTTCAAACGCTCCATGCTGGAGTTTGGCAAGACAATCCAGCCTGCCACCACCGACACGCTGACGCTCCACGACACAGAAAATCGGCGAACCCCCGAATACACTGAACTGACCAAAGATTTCTACTTATGAACTATCAAGCCATCATCGACAAGTACTATCCCGAGGAGAACGAACTCAAGCACATCTTGATGCTGCATAGCCGTCAAGTGGCCGACAAGGCTCTCCGCATCATCGACCAGCACCCCGAACTGCAGGCTGACCGCCAGTTTGTGGAAGAGGCTGCCATGCTGCACGACATCGGCATTTTCCGCTGCAATGCACCTGGCATTCAATGCTTCGGCACAGAGCCTTACATCTGCCACGGCACCATCGGGGCTGAACTGCTGAGAGCCGAAGGTTTTCCACGACATGCCCGAGTGTGCGAACGACACACGGGTGCTGGACTCTCGCTGCAAGAGATTGAACAGCAAAATCTCCCCATTCCTCACCGCGACCTGCTGCCCGAAACTGTGGAGGAGCAACTCATCTGCTATGCTGACAAATTTTTCTCTAAGACCAAACTGACCACCGAGAAAACACTGGAGCAGACCATCCATTCGCTGGAAAAATTTGGCCACGAAGGGGTGGAACGATTTGTGAAATGGTCTAAAAGGTTTGGGATTTAGGATTTATTAAACTCTACATGCCGATTATTTGCCGAAAAAGTCGTACCTTTGCCCCCGTTTTATGAGAAGTCAAAGGTTCATTGCGTCGTTTTTAGTACTGGTTACGGTACTTTCCATGACCGCTCTCAACATTCCATCGGTCGGCAAATATCCTAAAATTGTCGGCCTTTATGCTGTTGATAGCACGGATGCCGACACTCTTTCCGCCACGACTGACACTGCCAAAGTGCTGTCGGAGGCTGACTCCCTGCTTCTCAACCTCGACTCCATCAAGTCTATCTTCGACCGCGAGCATGGCATCGAACAAAAGAACACCTCGCGAGCCACCCAATGGAACGACTCGGTGGCTGCAGCCGAGGACTCCATCAACAAGTCGAAGAAGAAGAGCGCACTTGAAGCACCTGTGGCCTACGAGGCCAAAGACTCCATGACTTTCTTCATGAACACGAAGAACGCCTACCTCTATGGCAAGGCCGATGTGAAATACCAGAACATAGAACTGACGGCTGAGAACATCCGCATGAACATGGACAGTTCGACTGTCCATGCCACCTATGGGCTGGACTCTTTGGGCAACATGTATGGACAGCCTGTCTTCAAGGACGGTGGCGACGAATACAAGACAGAGACCATGTCGTATAACTTCGACACGAAGAAAGGCTTCATCACCAACATCTACACGGCTCAGCAAGAGGGTTTCCTCACTTCGGAAGAGTCGAAAAAAGGCACGGAGGGTGAGTACTACCTGAAAGGCGGAACCTATACCACCTGCGACGAGGAGCATCCCCACTTCTACATCCGCATGTCGAGGGCGAAAGTGCGGCCCGGAAAGAACGTCTTTTCTGGCCCGGCATGGCTGGTGGTGGAAGATGTGCCGTTGCCGCTGGCCATCCCCTTTGCCTACTTCCCCATCACCAGCACTTACTCCAGCGGTTTCATCATGCCGACCTATGGCGACGAGTTCACCCGTGGATTCTACCTGCGCGATGGTGGCTACTACTTCGCCATCAGCGACTACATGGACCTGAAGGTGACGGGCGAGATTTTCACTAAGGGTTCGTGGGGCATCGGTGCACAGACCACTTACAAGCGGCGCTACAAGTACAGCGGCAACTTCTATTTCAACTATCAAGTGACGAAAGAGGGCGAGAAGAACCTGCCCGACTATTATGTAGAAAAGAACTTCAAGGTGCAGTGGAGCCACCGCACCGACCCGAAGGCTTCGCCCAACAGTTCGTTCACGGCAAGCGTGAACTTTGCCACCCAGTCTTACGAGCAGAACAACCTGACTTCGCTCTACAACCCCACCTCCTACTCGCAGAGCACACGCACCTCTTCCATCAGTTATTCTCACAACTTCCCCAAGATTGGCCTGTCCTTGTCCAGTTCGTTCAACATCTCGCAAAACATGCGCGACTCCACCATTGCGCTCACCCTGCCATCGCTGACCCTTTCGTTCTCACGCTTCTACCCCTTCAAGCGCAAGCATGCCGTGGGCAAGGAACGATGGTATGAGAAAATCAGCATGCACTACACAGGAACTCTGTCCAACTCTATCAACACAAAGGAAGACAAAGTGCTGAAATCGTCACTGATTAAGGACTGGAAGAACGGAATGAGGCACAACATCCCCATCTCGGCATCGTTCAACATCCTGAAATACATCAACCTGACCCCCACGCTGAACTATACCGAACGCTGGTACACCAACAAGATTATGCAGAGTTGGGACGAAAGCACTCAGAAGGTGGCAAGAGACACCATCTACGGATTCAACCGCGTGTTTGACTTCAACCTCTCGTTGTCGGCCAACACTAAGATATATGGTATGTATAAGCCCAACCCAAAAGTGTTCGGCAAGAAACTACAGATGGTGCGCCATGTGTTCTCCCCCACCGTCGGCTTCAGTTATGCACCAGACTTCGGCGATTCGAGGTGGGGCTATTGGGAAACCTACACGAAGACCGACGAGGAGGGCAACGTCTCGCTCGTGTCCTACTCTCCCTATGCTGGCTCTCTCTATGGAGTGCCGTCGCAAGGAAAGTCGGGCATCATCAACATGGACATTTCCAACAATATCGAGGCCAAAATCAAAGACAAGAACGACTCCATCAAGAAAATCAGCATCATCGACGAACTGGGTGCGTCGCTCTCCTACAACATGGCAGCCCAAAAACAGCCGTGGTCTAACCTCTCCACACGCCTGCGACTGAAATGGGGAAGGACGACCTTCAACATGAATGCAGTCTTCATGACATACGCCTACGAGTTTGACAAGAACGGCAACGTGATTGTCGGCAACCGCACAGAATGGTCATACGGACGTTGGGGACGTTTCCAAGGCATGTCGAAGAACATTTCCTACACCTTCAACAACCAGAGTTTCAGGCAAATCAAAGAGAAGATACAGCGTCTGTTTGGCCACGGGAAGGACAAGGAAGACGAACCAGCGGACACAGACGACGAGGAGGACATAGACGACCCGAACGACCTTGAGACCAACATCAAGGACCCGAACAGAAAGAGCAGCAAGGAAGATGCCGAGGGTCTGGACGAGGATGGCTACATGAAGTTCCAGATGCCGTGGTCTTTCTCCATTTCCTATGGCCTCACCATGTCGGAAGACCGCACCAGAGACATCAACGTCAAGACCATGCGCTACCCCTACAAGTTCACCCAAAACCTGAACTTCTCGGGCAACCTGAAACTGTCCGGCAACTGGAACTGCAACTTCGCATCGGGATGGGACTTCACAGCCAAGAAGATTTCGATGACCACCGTGAACATCTCACGCGACATGCACTGCTTCAACATCTCCTGCGGTCTGGTGTTCGGCAACTTCACCAGTTACCACATCTCGTTGCGCGCCAACGCCAGCACCCTCACCGATGCGCTCAAGTACGACAAGAAATCCAGTTATTCAAGCACGATTCAATGGTATTGATATGGCAAGACTACTCGCTATAGATTACGGGAAAAAACGCACAGGCATTGCAGTGACCGACACGCTAAAAATGATAGCCAACGGATTGGCGACTGTGGAAACAAAAGACTTGGAGAAATTCATCGTGGATTACCTCGCAAAAGAAGAGGTGGCCACAATCGTGGTGGGGAAGCCGACCCAGATGAACGGAGAGGACAGCGAGAACATGAAACGCATCGAGCCTTTCTTCAACCGCCTGAAAAAACTTTTCCCCGACAAGGAGGTTGTCTATTACGACGAACGCTTCACCTCCGTACTGGCTCATCAAGCCATGCTCCAGAGTGGCATCGGCAAGAAAGCAAGGCAGAACAAGGGACTCGTCGATAAAATCAGCGCCACCATCATCCTGGAAGATTACCTGCAAAGCAAAAGATAAATCGTGAAATCATAAAATTGTAAACCCAATCGTTAATTATAGAATTGTAAATGATACTACCCATGTACATCTTTGGCCAGCCAGTGCTTCGTAAGGTGGCCGAGGAAATAGACTTTGAGTCTTACCCGAATCTGAAAGAACTCATCTCCAACATGTTCGAGACCCTCGAACGCTCTGAGGGCGTAGGTCTTGCCGCACCACAAGTGGGCCTGCCTATCAGGCTTTTCATCATCGACCTCGATGCCATCTCCGAAGATGAGCCACAATACAAAGGCTATCGCCACACATTCATCAACCCCGAGATTCTCGAAGAGAGCGATGAGACAGTGTCCATGTCGGAAGGTTGCCTTTCCATTCCCGGCATCAACGAAAGCGTGAAGCGTCCTGCCAAAGTGCTTGTCAACTACTTCGATGAGAATGGCGAGGAACAGGAACGTTGGCTCGAAGGCTTCGAAGCCCGCGTGTTTCAGCATGAGTATGACCACCTTGAGGGCAAGATGTTCGTCGATCGCCTTTCACCTTTCCGCAAGCAGATGGTCAAATCTAAACTCCTCGCCATGGCCAAGGGCAAGTTCTCAGCCCACTACAAGTGCAAGCCCAATAGAGGGTGATTGTGGTTGTGCGGTTATGCGGTTATGCGGTTGTTCTGTTGTTCGGTTATGCAGAAGTCGGGAGTCATATCATCGGTCGCTTCACTCATTCGAGTCGTTGCAATAGTCCTTCCCCTTTGGGGGACAGGAGGCATTTCCTATGCCCAAATCAACACAGACCGCATGATGAACATCGCCCGCAACGCACTCTCCTATGACGACTACGTACTCTCCATCAGTTATTTCAACATCGTCATCAACTACAAGCCTCACCTCTACGAACCTTACTTTTTCCGAGGTGTGGCCAAGTTCTACCTCGAAGACTACTCCGGCACCATCAGCGACTGCAACGAGGCCATCCGCCGCAACCCCTACTACCCCAGCAGTTACGAACTGCGCGGCCTGGCCCACATCAACCTCAGCCACTTTGCCGAAGCCATCAAAGACTACGAGACAGCCACCGAGATGACCCCTGAGAACCGTTCTCTGTGGCACAACCTCGCTCTCTGCTACATGGAACTGGACAGCCTCAACCAGGCCGACAGCATCACCGACATCATCATCAAGAAGTGGGCCAAGCATGCCGATGGCTACAACATCAAAGCGCAGATTCTGCTCCAGAAGAAGGACACGACAGCCGCCGAAGCCATCATAGACAAAGCACTGGACGTGGACAGATACAACATCAGCGCCCTCACCGCCAAGGCCAACATCCTGATGACCCACGAGCAGTATGACGAAGCCGTGAACTACTACACCGAGTCCCTGCGCCTCAGTCCCAAGAATGCCGGCTGTCTCATCAATCGCGCCCTCTGCTACTACCATCTGAACAAATACCGCGACGCGATGGCAGACTATGACCAAGCCCTTGTGTTCGAACCGCAGAATTTCGTCGGACACTACAACCGAGGACTCCTTCGCGCCAATGTGGGCGAAGACAACCTCGCCATCGAGGACTTCAACTTCATCCTCTCCATCGACCCCGACGACATGATGGCCACCTTCAACCGTGCCACCCTGCTGGAGAATATCGGCGACTACCGGGGAGCCATCCGCGACTACACCACCGTTATCAACGAATTTCCCAAATTCCTCTATGGCTACGAACGACGTGCAGCCGCCCGACGCAAGATAGGCGACACAGCCGGAGCCAGCCGGGACGAGGAGCATGTGCTGAAAGAACAGATAGCCCACCGATACGGCTACTCCACCCCCACTTCGCGCCAGAAGAACAAGACACGCAAAAAGTCCACCATCAACCTCGACGACTACCAGAAACTCATCGAGGAGGATGACAGCATACAGGAGCAAGTGTATGAAAGCGAATACAGAGGCAAGGTGCAGAACCGCGAGCAGGAGGCCAAACTCATCTTGCCGAACGAACACACATATAATATATATAGGGGCACCAGCCAGGAAGGAATCATCACCACCTTCGAGAAAGCCTATCAAAGCGCTCAGTCTGGACACCTCTATGAGGCCATCGACGGTTTCACCCAAGTGCTGCGACAGAACGACACCTTTGCCGAAGCCTATTTCAACCGTGGTCTCCTCCACCTTCTCCTCGACAACCCCGAACTCGCCATTCCCGACCTCTCCAAGGCTGGCGAACTCGGCATTTACCAGGCTTACAACATCATCAAGAAGAACCAAAACATCAAGCAGAAAAACAAAAAGAAGTTGTAAGCAACTCTTTTCCACCTTCGCTTCCCGAAATCATACAAAAAGACCAACCCGAATTGTCTCAAAACAGGTGTGAGTCACACCCCTACCATAGGTGTGAGTCACACCCCTCCCACAGGTGTGAGTCACATCGATTTTGAGGCTACGGGCAAGTACTTTTTGACCAATTTCGTGCGGTCTCGGAAACTCAAAAAAGAACGCATTTTAACGTGAGTTCGGTGTAAGAGAACTTACGGTTCGGAAATCTTTTTTACCGCTTCGCGGGCTTTAGAAAAACAAGAAAAAATAAAAAAATACAAGAAAAAAGCATTTCACGTTTT
>DGSP01000035.1:0-29824 GCA_002393555.1 Prevotellaceae bacterium UBA4359 | reverse complement strand
CGCCGAAGGCGTAATTCTTACATCGGACTCACGTCATTTTACCCCTGTTTCACATCTACCTCGAACGCACACCTGTAATCAATTCATTTTTTTGTATGATAGTTTCCTTGTGTGAAAAAAAAAATGTAACTTTGCAGTCGGTTTCGTGCAGGTTTTGCGGTCGCTTCGCTGAACGGCTGTTCGGTTTTACGGTGATTGTTCATACGAAAAGGGCAAAAAACCGTTTAACCGCATAACCTTAAAAAACCGCATAACCGAATTTGTTTAGACATGGCAGCAAGGAATTATGTATATAAGTCGTACTCCATGGAGTATGGCACATTTGTGGGGATGAGTTGGGGTGCGTTGTTCCTTTCCTATGTGGAGGGAATCAGCCAAGACAACGCTTTTCTCATATTGGTATGCTTTGCCCTCTGCGGCGTGGCATTCATCATGCCTTTCGTGTTGGCTCTTCGGCTGAACAGGAAAGTGCTGATGGCAGGGGAACGGCTGAGTTATTTCCAAGGGCTGCTGTTTGCGTTCTCGATGTTCATGTATGCCTGTTTGCTGAACGGGCTGATTGTGTATGTGTTCTTCGGCTACATGGACGACGGATTGCTGTTTGAACGCATTAACAGCATGATAACGATGCCCGAGATGGTGACCACCTATCAGCAAATCGGCTTGGGTGAACAATATGAGCAGATGCAGAAGATGTTAGGCGAGATGAACAGCCTGAGTGCTTTGGAGAAGACGTTGATGGTGTTTAACAACAACTTCTTTTTCAGCATCATCATGGCCTTTGTGGTTGCCTTTGTGGCATCCTACGACCTGAGACGGCTGAAGACCAGCCCACGCCCAGGCCAAAGCCATGAGAGACTGTAAGAATCGCCATGTCTGCTCTGCCTGCCTCGTAGTCAGAAGAACTTAAAAGAAGTTTGTTTTCCACCTCCCTTCACATCCTTACATGGACATCAAACGGGCGAAACCTGTACAACATCTGTAAAAAACGTCTGAACGACTAAACAACAAAGATATATGGACATTTCAGTTGTGGTGCCTCTCTATAACGAGGACGAATCAATAGCAGAACTGCATGAGTGGATTAAGCGTGTGATGGACGAGCACGGATTTTCCTACGAGGTGATTTTTGTGAACGATGGCTCGACCGACCATTCGTGGGACGTGATTGAGGAACTGTCGCAAAAATATCCCGAAGTGCATGGCATCAAGTTCCGCCGCAACTACGGCAAAAGCCCTGCCCTCTTTCACGGCTTTGAGCGCGCCGAGGGCGATGTGGTCATCACGATGGATGCCGACCTGCAGGATAGCCCCGACGAGATTCCTGAACTGTACCGCATGATTAAGGAGGATGGCTACGACCTGGTGAGCGGATTCAAGATGAACCGCAAGAAGGGTGACCCACTTTCAAAAACCATCCCCACAAAACTGTTCAATGCCACAACCCGCATGGTGAGCGGCATCCACAATCTGCACGACTTCAACTGTGGTCTGAAGGCTTACCGCCTCGATGTGGTGAAGCACATTGAGGTGTATGGCGAGATGCACCGCTTCATCCCCTATCTGGCCAAGAACGCCGGATTCAGCAAGATTGGTGAGAAACCCGTGCATCATCAGGCCCGCCAGCACGGCAAGAGCAAGTTCATGGGACTAAACCGTTTTGTCAATGGCTATCTCGACCTCATCAGCCTTTGGTTCATCAGCACTTTCGGCATGAAACCCATGCACATCTTCGGATTCATCGGCACCCTCATGTTCATCATCGGCTTCATTGCTGTGGTGTGGGTGGGCATAGACAAAGTGATTGCGCTCTGCCAGCATGTACCCCACCCACTGGTGACAGAAAGCCCCTACTTCTACATTTCGCTCACCATGATGATACTGGGCACTCAGTTGTTTGTGGGCGGTTTCTTGGGCGACCTAATCAGCCGCAACAGCCAAGAAAGGAACAAGTATCAGGTGGAGAAGGAAATATGACCAGAATGAAAAGATATCATGCGGTTATGCGGTTATGCGGCTGTAAGGTTTGGGTGTGTGCTTGGGCGGCTATGGCACTGCTGGCAGCCTGCTACTCGAACAACTGCCCGTTGGAGAATACGGTGACGTGCAACTACGCTTTCTTCGATTCGGAAGGCAACGCCATCTCCTACGGCGACACCATCACGGTGACCACCTTGAAGCCTGGCTATAAGACAGTCTATATCTACCGAAAACTGGGCAACCTGACCGTGACGAAAGAGGAAAGAAGTGAGGCGCTGATAGAACAGGGCTACACCGAAACCACTATGCAGCAACGGCGCGACACGGTGCTCATCAACCAGCAATATGGCGCATCGAGCATCAAAGTGCCCATGAGTTATTTCAACGAAGAAGACACGCTGGTGTTTGCCTATAAGAGTATCTCCATGCGCGACACCATCAAGATTCGGCACAGTAGTTTTCCGCATGTGGAACTGCCCGAATGCGGCACATACCGTTTCCACTCGCTGCGAGGCATCACGGCAACCGATGCGGCTATCGACCACATTGAGATTAGCAACCCGACCGTGAACTACGACGGAGGCACCAACGTGAAGATTTATTTTAACGGAGTGGCAGAATGAGGGTCATGAAAATATTGTTGGCACGACATATAATCCTGGCATTGTTCCTCTGGGCAGGAACGATTGTTGCTCTGGCGCAGAATGAGCCACAGCAGCAGCCGTTGATGCCTGGCGAAAAGCCGAAACCCACCAAGTATGTGGCCATTGAGGAACAGAAACAGCACCTGGTGTTCTTTCAAGGTTTCACCCTCTCGGTGGATGCCTATGGCCCTGTGGCATACATGGTGTCGGACTATGGCACGTTTGAGGCAGCCCTGCGTCTGAATCTGAAAAACACCTTCTTCCCCATTGTAGAGATGGGCTACGGCAAATGCACGAAGGATGACTTCAACACCAAAGTGACCTACAAGGTGAACGCCCCCTTCATGCGCGTGGGCATCGACTTCAACATGCTGAAGAATAAGTTTCAGAGCAACCGCCTCTATCTGGGGGCGCGCTATGGCATCTCCACCTTCAAGTACGATGTGGCAGGCCCCGCCATGACTGACCCCATCTGGGGAGGAAGCGAAGCCTTCAACCTGAAAGGAATCAACTGCACCAGCCACTGGGCCGAGGTCATCTTCGGTGTGGAGGTGAAAATCTTCAAGAACTTCCACATGGGATGGGCCGTGCGATACAAACGGGAAATTTCCTCGACGAAAAGCGACTACTCAAAACCCAACTGCATCCCCGGCTACGGCTACACCACCAACTCCACTTGCTGGGGTGGCACTTACAGTCTGATTTTCGACTTGAACTGGGGCATGAAGAAGAGCCACAAGCGAGGTGTCAACATTGAATTAAGAGATATTCCTCAAGCAGAGGAAAATACTAACAATCAACAAGAAGAAAATGGAGAAGGACAACAAAATGGAGAAGAAGGACATGAAGAAGGAGAAGAATGAGAAAGCCTTTGACCCGTATGCACCTCACAAAATCAAGTGGTGGGGATGGCTGTTGCTGGTCGTTCTCATTGCTGGCACTGTCTATATCATCCGCACCCGCGATGGCGGAAAGCCTTCGACCGAGAAGATGGGCAAGGAATGGACCGCCACGGAGACACAGCGATGCGAGGGCAGCGTGTTCGGAACGTTCTACCACATCACCTATCAGTACCCCAAAGACGTGAAGGAAGGCATTGAGGCCACGCTACAGAAGGTTGATCACTCGCTCTCACCCTTCAACAAGACATCGATCATCACCGCCATCAACAACAACACCAGCACAGACACCGACTCGATGTTTGTGGAGGTGTTCACTTTGGCTCAGACCGTGTCGGCCGAAACCGATGGAGCCTTCGACATTACGGTGGCCCCCTTGGTCAACCTGTGGGGCTTCGGATTCAAGAACATGGAGAATGTGAGTCAAGAAAAAGTGGATAGTCTGCTCCCCTATGTAGGCTATAAGAAGGTGCGTCTTACAGCCGACAACCACGTAGAGAAAGACTGCCCTGAGACGATGTTGGATTGCAGTGCCATCGCCAAAGGATACGGTGTTGATGCAGTAGGCAAATATTTGGAAAGTCTTGGCATTAAGAACTACATGGTGGAGATTGGAGGCGAGGTGCGTGTAAGAGGCACGAACTCACGTGGCGAACTCTGGCATGTGGGCATCAACAAACCCGATGACGACCCAACGAACCTGAACAACGAGATTGAGCAAGTGATAAAAATCACGCAACTCTCGATGGCCACTTCTGGCAACTACCGCAACTTCTATGAGAAAGACGGCAAGAAATATGCCCACACCATTGACCCACGGACTGGCTATCCTGTGCAGCACAGCATCCTGTCCTCGTCGGTCTTGGCTCAGAACTGCGCTACCGCCGATGCCTACGCCACCTCTTTCATGGTGATGGGCATGGAGGAGGCACAAAAGGTGCTGGCCAGACACCCTGAACTGATGGCCTTCTTCATTTATACAGATGAAGCAGGTAACACACAGGAATGGTGTACAGAGAGTATGCAAGAACTCATTGCAAAGTAAAAAAAACAGTGATACAAGAAAACATCGCAAAAAGGAGTGACAAATGGAACTGACCATGTTTGAGCGGCTGCTACAATTCCCAACGTTTCAGGGATTGACCACGATGGAACTGTCGGACGTGATGTCGCATGTGCGGTTAGACTTTGTCAACTACCATGCCGGCGATGAAATCGTGATGCAGGGTGACAACTGCCGCAACCTCATCTACCTCATCAACGGCGAGGTGGCAGCCGAGTATCGCGATTCGGACAGCCGTTTCACGATGTACGAAGAATTGCCCAACCTGAAGGTGCTGGAGCCTTACAACATGTTTGGAATGTATCAAAAGTATTCGCGAACCTACCTTCTCACGACCGATGGCACCACGCTGACCATTGACAGGAAAGCACTGCTCGAACGGCTGATGAACAACAACATCGTCAGAATCAACCTTCTGAACATTGCTTGCAATCGCTATCAGCAGACTCAGCGCTTGCTGAGTGAACAACCCGACAACACTGTGAGAGAGAAGATTGTGAAGTTTTTGCTCACCTACTCCAGTGCGCCTAAAGGCAAGAAAAACATCTCGATGAAGATGCAGACGCTGGCCGACATCATTCACGAAACCAGGCTGAACGTATCGAACACGCTCAACACTATGCAGAAAGAAGGACTGGTGGAACTACAACGCGGAGGTTTCTCCATCGCTGAGATGCAGAACCTGTACAGAAGATGGTCGTAACACTCATTTTTTATCATATATGAATACATTTTTTACTACATATCAATATATTCCTTTCGATAAGATAGCCGAGACAGACTATGAGCCTGCCATGATGAAGGGAATAGAGGAGGAGGACAAGGAGATTGCCGCAATTGTGGAGAATCCTGCCTCACCTACTTTTGAAAATACGGTGGAAGCATTGGAACAGACTGGCAAATTGCTGAGCAAAGTGACAGAGGTGTTCTTCAATTTGCTCAGTGCTGAAACGACTGATTTTCTGGACGAACTGGCCCAGAAGATGTCTCCCATCCTCACCGAACACTCCAACAACATCACCCTCAACGAAGGTCTGTTCCGAAGGATTAAGGCGGTGTATGATGACCATGCTTCTGATGACTTCAAACGGCTGAATGCTGAACAAAAACAGTTACTCGTCAAGAGTTACGAAGGTTTTGTGCGCAACGGTGCCAACTTGCCTGCCGACAAGAAGGAACAACTGCGCAAGATTTCGGCCGAACTGGGCGTTCTTTCGCTGCAATTTTCGCAGAACAAACTGAAAGACACCAACGATTTTACCCTCCACATTTCTGATGATGCCGACCTCGAAGGACTGCCAGAAAGTGCCATTGACCTCGCTCGCCTGACGGCTAAGGAAAAGGGCTTGGAAGGATTCGTGTTCACCCTGCAAGCACCCTCATACAGTCCTTTCCTCACTTACTCTGCCCGCCGCAATCTCAGACAACAAATGTACATGGCTTACAACACGATGTGTACCCATCCCAATGCCAATAACAACATGGAGATTGTGAGGAAAATTGTGAACCTCCGCCGTGAGATGGCGCAACTGCTGGGTTTCAACACCTACGCTGACTATGCACTGGCACATCGCATGGCTGAGAAGCCGGAAAACGTTTATCACCTGCTCAACAGTCTCATAGAGGCATATATGCCCATGGCACAGGCAGAGGTGAAGGAAGTCGAGGAACTGTACTATCAGCAGAACAACATTGACCCATCGACACTGACAACCAGTGATGAACGTCGCTTCATGCCCTGGGATTTCGCTTACTACTCCAACAAGTTGAAGGAAAGCAAGTTCAACATCAACAGCGAGATGTTGCGTCCCTATTTTGAACTCTCGAAAGTGAAGAAAGGTGTCTTCGACTTAGCCACAAGGCTCTATGGAATCACTTTCACAAAGAACACTGATGTTCCTGTTTATCATCCAGATGTGGAAGTATATGATGTCATTGACAAGGATGGCTCCTACTTGGCTCTTTTCTACTGTGACTTCCATCCGCGAGCCTCTAAGAAATCGGGAGCCTGGATGACCGCTTTCAAAGAACAATGGATAGAGAAAGATGGCATCAACTCGCGTCCGCAGGTGTCCATCGTGATGAACCTGTCCAAACCAACCGACACCAAACCGGCCCTGCTCACCTTGGGCGAAGTTGAGACCTTCCTCCACGAGTTTGGACACTCATTGCACGGCATGTTTGCCAACACCACCTACAAAAGTCTTTCCGGCACTAATGTCTATTGGGACTTTGTGGAACTTCCCTCGCAGTTCATGGAGAATTTCAGCATAGAAAAAGACTTTCTCAACACTTTTGCCACCCACTATGAGACAGGAGAACCGATACCACAGGAACTCATTGACCGCATCACAGCCAGCCGCAACTTCAACGTGGCATACGCCTGTATGCGACAAGTCAGTTTCGGACTGCTCGACATGGCTTTCTACACTCTTACCGATGCTTTCACGACCGACCTTTTCGAGTTTGAACGTCATGCATGGCAGAAGGCAAAGGTCTTGCCTGAGGTGGAAGGCACTTGCATGACTGTACAGTTCTCCCACATCATGGCAGGAGGTTACTCTGCTGGCTACTACAGTTACAAGTGGGCCGAAGTGCTTGATGCAGATGCTTTTTCCCTCTTCAAGCAGCGAGGCATCTTCGACCAACCAACGGCTCAAAGTTTTCGCGACAACATCCTTTCGAAAGGCGGCACCGAACACCCCATGACGCTCTATAAGCGATTTCGTGGACAAGAGCCAACCATAGAAGCCCTCCTACAACGCAACGGAATCACCGCTCCAAAGAAACCATAATAAAGCAATATAATCATTTATCAATCAATCGATAGACCTTACAAATGCACAAGAAGTTATTCCCCCTATTATCGCTTGCCCTTACCCTGCTCACCCTCACCGCTTGCAGCAGAGAAGACGACATCGAAGAAATCTTCACTGGCAAGACCTGGTACATGAACGGTGCCATCATCAATGGCATGCGACTAAACAGCGATGTGACGAACTTCTACACCGATGCAGGCGAGGGTGCCTACTATATCACCTTCTCTGGTACCACTTTCAATGGTGAACTCTCCGATGGCAACGTCTTTTCCGGCACATGGTCGGCCAATGGGAAAAATCAGACCATCACCCTTCAGTTCACCACCTCACCCAATGCCGACACCGCGTTTGACCAGCAACTCCGCTCCGTCCTCACCTCCATCAGCAACTACTCCAGCGGTGCCGACTTTCTCCATCTGAAAAAAGATGGCCACAATGTCCTCTATCTTGGCAATACACGAAGTAGAGTCATCAACTAACCCTCTCCACATCAACGCAACCATAATAAAAAATGACAGAACAAGAACTCAAGCAATACCGCCTCGACCTCCGCTATGTGCGCATGGCACGCATCTGGGCAGAAAACTCCTACTGCAAACGCAGGCAAGTAGGAGCCCTCGTTGTGAAGAATAAAGCCATCATCTCCGACGGTTACAACGGAACTCCTTCTGGGTTTGAAAACATCTGCGAGGATGACAACAACGTGACCAAACCCTACGTGCTTCATGCCGAAGCCAACGCCATCACCAAACTGGCTCGCAGCCACAACTCCAGCGATGGCGCCACCCTCTATGTCACCGCCTCACCTTGCATCGAATGCGCCAAACTCATCATTCAGGCAGGCATCAAGCGAGTGGTCTATTCCGAGCATTATCGCCTTGAGGATGGCATCAATCTGCTCAAGCGAGCCAACATCAATGTTGAATACATCAACCCAGACGAACCTGTCCACACACCAGACGATTCTGAACAATAAAGTCCAACCACCATCATATAGCCATTCACTGCATCATGAGCAACAATATCAACCGTAACAACCGATGGGTGCCCCTCATCATCGCCATCAGCGTCATCGTTGGCATCATCATCGGCACCTTTTTTGCCAACCGATTTGCCGGCAACAGGCTCAACATCATCAACACTTCTTCCAACAAACTGAACGACCTGCTCCACATCATCGATGACCAATACGTCGATACCGTCGATATTGCCAACATCGTGGAACAATCCATGCCCAAGATTCTGGAAGAACTCGACCCCCACTCCTCCTACATTTCGGCCAAAAACGCTAAGACCGCCAACGATGACCTGAAAGGTTCCTTTAGCGGAGTAGGCATCCAGTTTGTCATCCGCGAAGACACTGTGCGAGTCACTGGCATCATCAAAGGGGGACCTTCTGAGAAAGTGGGCATTCTGGCAGGAGACAAGATTGTGACCGTGGATGGCGAACCCTACGTGGGCAAGATTGTCACCAATGAAGAGACCCTCCACCGATTGAAAGGTGAGAAAGGCACCAAAGTGAAAATAGGAGTGCTGCGCCATGGGCAGGCCAAGCCCCTCAACTTCACCGTTGTCAGAGGCGACATTCCCCTCAAGAGCATCGATGCCACCTACATGATTAACAAAGAACTTGGTTACATCAAAATCAAGAACTTCGGCGAAACCACCTACGCCGAGTTGCTCACCTCGCTGGCCGAACTCGAAGTGGAAGGATTCAAGGGCCTTGTGGTCGATTTGCGTGGCAACGGCGGCGGCTACCTCTCCGCTGCCATCCAGATGGTGAATGAGTTTCTTCCCAAGAATCGCCTCATCGTCTATACTCAAGGCCGCCGATCGCGCCGTGAGGAATACCGCAGCGACGGACGCGGTTCCTACCAAGCCCTTCCACTCATCGTCCTTATCGACGAAACCACTGCATCTGCCGCCGAAATCTTCTCTGGTGCCATCCAAGACAATGACCGGGGCATCATCGTGGGCCGTCGCTCCTTCGGCAAAGGCTTGGTACAACAACCCATCGAGTTCTCCGACGGTTCGCTCATCCATCTCACCATAGCCCGCTACTACACCCCTTCGGGTCGCTGCATCCAGAAGCCCTATGTAAAAGGCCAACCACAAGAATACGAAATGGACCTCATCACTCGCTATGAGCGTGGCGAATTTTTCAGTCAGGACAGCATCCACCAGACAGGGGGAGAATACCACACCTCCATTGGCCGAGTGGTCTATGGCGGAGGCGGCATTATGCCCGACTACTTTGTGGCCGAGGACACCACAGCCCTTACACCCTACTACACCGAGTGTGTGACCAAAGGCACCATCGCCCAGTTCTGCTTCGAATACACCGACAACAATCGCGAACAACTCAGCAAGTTCGACAATGCGGCCACCCTCGAGAAGTTCCTCCGCAAACAGAGCCTTGTGGATCAGTTTGTCCGCTATGCCGACAGCAAAGGAATCCAACGTCGCAACAACATGATTATCAAGTCGCAGCATCTGCTCCAGCAAGCCATCTATGGCAACATCATCTACAACATGCTGGAGATGACCGACTACGTTCAATACATCAACCATGAAGACCCCACCCTTGCCAAGGCCATCCAACTCTTCAAGGACAAACAGACCCAACCCACGCTCAACAATGACCAAAAAGGAACTGCGCCAGTTCATTCGAAGCAGAAAAAAGCAGCATACCTGCCAACAATTAGAGGGGTACAGTCAAAGTATCACTCACACACTGCTTGACAGAATAGCACAGGAGGATGGCCTCCACACCATCCTCCTCTATCATTCCCTGCCCGATGAAGTCGGCACTCACGACCTCATCCGCCATCTTCATGCCCAAGGAAAAAATGTACTTCTTCCCACGGTGGCAGGAGAAGAACTGGAACTGCACCGCTATCAGGGCGAACAGGAACTCGCAATGGGCACTTCCTTTGGCATTCAAGAGTCTATCGGTCCCCTCTTCACCGACTATGAACATATAGACCTTGCCATCATTCCCGGCATGGCCTTCACTCCTCAAGGCCATCGTCTCGGTCGTGGAAAAGGGTACTACGACCGCCTGCTTCCTCATCTTCATTGTCCTCTCATCGGACTGGCATTCCCCTTCCAAATCCTCCCATCCATTCCCACCGAGTTCCACGACATCTGCATGAATGAAATCATCAGTTGCAAGGACAATGAGGACGACTTGAAACCTCTCAGAATCTATAAGGCATCGGCTGGTTCGGGCAAAACATTTAGGCTGGCGGTGGAATACATTTCCCTGCTGGCAATCAACCCCATGGCCTACCAGAACATTCTTGCTGTGACCTTCACCAACAAGGCAACAGCCGAGATGAAGCAACGCATCTTGAGTACGCTATATGGCATTGCGCATGGGCTGAAAAGTGCAGACGGCTATGTGGAGCAAATACTGGCCACTCTGGAGGCAAGACGCAACATGCCGCAATGGCAAGAAGAGCCAGCCCGTACCCTTCTGGAGGGGATGAACCGCAAGAGACTACAGGCCAGAGCGCAGATGGCCCTGTCGAACATCATCCACGACTACAGCCGTTTCCATATCGAAACCATCGACTCATTCTTTCAAAGCATTGTACACGAACTGGCTAACGAACTGGAGTTGTCGGTGAAGATGAAAGTAGAGTTGGACGACAAAGTCGTACTCAGCGATGCCATTGACCAAATCATCGAGAACCTCCGCGAAGGCTCAAGCGAGTTTCGTACCATCATCGACTTCATTGAAGAGAAAATCAGGGAGAACCGTTCGTGGCAGGTAGAGGAAACCGTCAAGGAGTTCGGACGCAACATCTTCAAGGAAAACTTTCTCATTCACGAAGAAGAAGTAAGAAAGAAAATCACAGATTCTGGAGCCATCATGCGCTATCGAAACCTCATCTACAGCCTTGTGGAACAAAAGAAACAGGCCGTGAAAGACATGGGGAACAAAATGCTGGCAGCCTATGAACAAAGCGGCTTGACAGAGAAGGAAGGCACCACAGCCATTGTCAAGTTCATGGAGAAAGTGAGCCTCTACCAAATCACAGAGCCGACCAACCAAAGTAAAGGAACATTCTCCGACAGCATCGATGCCTACAGAACCCAAACGGGAAAATGGCTCAAGAAAGGAGCACAGAACCGCAATGACCTGATACATCAAGTGGAGAATGTACTCATGCCGATGCTGGACGAAACCTTCAGACTTCACGATGACTACGTGAGCCACCTGCACACCACAACAGCCATCGGGCAGCACCTCTATTCGCTCATGCTACTGAAACAAATCAGCCTGACCGTGAAGTCGCTGAACGAAGACAGCAACAGATTTCTCCTGTCTGAAACGGCAAACTTCCTGCGCAACGTCATCAACAATCACGACATCCCTTTCATCTACGAAAAAACAGGAGCCGTCATCAGGCACATCATGATTGACGAGTTTCAAGACACCTCAACCCTGCAATGGGACAACTTCAAGCCACTCATCCTGAACAGCCTCGATGCCGACGGCACCTGCCTGATTGTGGGCGACGTGAAGCAGAGCATCTACCGATTCCGCAATTCCGATTGGAAGATTCTCAACAACATAGAGCAAGACCAAGAACTACAGGCACGGATGACACACATTCCTGCCAAGTTCAATTACCGTTCGTCGCGCAAAGTGGTGGAGTTCAACAACGACCTCTTCATCAAGGCCATCCAACTGTTGCAAGAAGACTGCCCTGCCCTCTCGACCGCCTATGGCGATGTGAAGCAAACAGCCAAGAAGGAAGAGGAGAAGGGGTATGTGAAAGTAGAGAACATCGACTATCACGATGTGGAAGAAGATACGCCACACGAGGGAACAGTTTCGCTGAAATATGAAGAGGCCATGTTGCAAAGACTTCAACTGTCAGTCAAGGACTTAATAGACAACGGAGTGAAAGCCAACGACATCACCATCCTGATTCGCACCAACATGGAAGTGCCACTCATCAGCAATTACTTCAACGAACATCAAGAAGTGCTGAACGTGAAAGTAGTGTCAGACGATGCCTTCCGACTGGACGCCTCGCCCGTCATCAACATCATCATTGATGCCATGAGAACGCTGGCGACACAAGACGACCCTCTTTCCCTCATGACCTTGGAGCATCGCTACGGAGCACCTCTCCCTGCGGCATTTAACGAACAAGCCAGAAAGGACCTGCGCTTCAGGAGCATCGCCGAACTGGTAGAAGACATCTATCAGATTTTCCATCTGGAACAGTGGCAAGACCAAGACGCTTATCTCTTCTTTTTCACCGACACTGTGGAACAGTTCTGCCAAGAAAATCAGGCCGACCTCACCACCTTCCTCCAAGCGTGGGACGAGAAACTCTGCGAAAAGACCATCCCCGGCGGTGCTGCCGACGGAGTGCGCATCATGACCATGCACAAATCCAAAGGACTCGAATTTCATAGCGTCATCATTCCCTCATGCTCATGGCCCATCAAGCCGAAAGGCAACGAAGTGATGTGGTGCGCACCCAACATCGCCCCCTACGACCAGATGCCGCTGGTGCCCATCAGCGTGAACCGAGCCAAAGACGACAGCATCTTTGCCGAGGACCGTCGGGACGAAGAACTCCGCACATTGGTCGATAACATCAATGTGCTGTATGTAGCCTTCACCCGAGCCAAGAACAACCTCGTCATCCTGACAGGCAACAAACTGAAGAAGAAAGAGACTGACCCCCAGAAGGTGAAAGTGGATAGTGCCCAGACCTTCCTCGTGCAGGCCATGCCCGAACGGATGGTACAGGAAGACATCGAAGGCTGCATCACCATCTATTACGACGGCAACATTGTCCCATCGGAAGAAAAGAAAAAAGACGATGAAGAAGAAACAGAAAAGAACGTGATGGAAGGCGACTACACTCCCCTGCCCGTTTCCTTCATCTCCTACCCCTCTGTGGCCGGATTCCGTCAAAGTTACGAGTCCGACATGTTCATTTCTGAAGAGTCGCCCAACCCCATCGTGCAGCAACGGGCCGAGAAAATCCGCCTGATTAGTTTAGGCAACCTCTATCACAACATCTTCCAGCACATCAGAACCATCGATGATGTGCCCCATGCCATCCAACTACTGAAATCCAAGGGCTGCTTTGGCACCCTGCTCGATGCCGCCGAGGCACAAAAGGCCGTGACAGCCATGATAGAGAGTGTGACACCCAAACACCCCGAATGGTTCTCACGCAACTGGCAGGCACTCAACGAGCGAGCCATCCTTTTTCTCGAAAACAAGATGCTCACCAACAAACGCCCCGACCGCGTCATTGTGAACGGCAATCAGGCCATCATCATCGACTACAAAACAGCACAAGGCGTAGTCAAGCAAAAAGCCGACGGAACCTACACGGCACCGAGCGAAAACCGACACCAAATAGAGGAATACAAAAGGTTGCTCGCGGAGATTGGCTACACCGACGTGAAGGCATACCTTTGGTATATCTTGGACAAAATCATCGTACCCGTATAAACACCACGCAGACCTATGACACCTTTTCTCAAAATTGTGGCCGATGACCTCTACCAAAAACTGAAAGGCAACTTTCAAGACACCACCATCATCTTCCCCAACAAACGCGCCTCGCTCTTCTTCAACGAGTATCTGTGGGAAAATGCAGGAGAGCAGACGATGTGGACTCCTGAATACAAGAGCATCAGCGAACTCTTCTCCTCCCTGTCCGACCACACCGTGGGAGACCCCATCTATCTAGTGGTGAAACTCTGGGAAGTCTATCGCGACATCATGCAGCCACAAAGGTCGTTCGACCAACTCTACGGACTGATGGAGACGATGCTGAGCGACTTTCAGGACATCGACAACAACCTGGTGGAACCCTCGAAACTGTTTCTGAACATAGCCGACCTGAAGGAAATGACCGACTTCTCCTTTCTGGAGCCAGAACAACGGGAGGCGATAGAGCAATTCTTCGGCAAATTCTTCGACGGAGGAACCTCTGACACACCCCTGAAAAGCCAGTTCAAGACCTTGTGGAACCGCATGACCGAGATATACGAACGCTACCAAAAGACACTCTTAGAGACGGAAGACGATGAAACGATGGTGTATGAAGGCATGATGAAACGGGACGTGGTCGAGACCCTCATGAACACCCAAGAAGAGAACCGTGAAAAGCGGCAACGGATGGAGGAACGGTTATCCTCCCATACCTATGTCATGGTGGGGTTCAACGTGCTGAACAAGACAGAACTGCAACTGTTCCAATACATCAGGCAAAACCGCGATGCCAAATTCTATTGGGACTATGACGAGGCCTACACAAAAGGCTCCCACAACGGCATCGCAAGCAAGTATGAGGCCGGGCAGTTCATTCTGGAAAACATCTGCCAACTGGGCGACGAACTGGCTGGTGCCGATGTGTTCAAGAACATGCGGCAGAAGAAAAACATCACCTTCATCCAGTCGCCCACCGACAACGCACAGACACGCTACATCGGCCAGTGGACCCGACAACACGTCAAGAGCGATGAACCCCTACGCCAGTCGGCCGTGATTCTCTGCAACGAAGAACTGCTGCAACCCGTCCTCTACAGCATCGGCAAGGTGCCCGCACTCAACGTGACGATGGGCTACCCCCTGACTGGCACCCCCGTCTTTTCGTTGGTGCAAGCCCTGCTGGAACTGCAAGTGCATGGCACCATCCGAACAAACACCTGGCGCTACAGACACGTGGCTGCCGTGCTGAAACATTCCTTCATCCAGAAACTGGCAGGAAATGCGTGTCAAGACCAACTCCGAACCCTGTCGAAAGGAAACGTAGTGTTCCCCACCGCCAGCAGGTTTGCCGACAACGACATCCTGAAGCGCATCTTCATTTCCGTGTCCAGCAAACAACTCACCACCTATCTCGCCGACATCCTCTCGATGGTAGGCCACAGTTACCAGAACACCGCCGGCAACTCAAACTTCTCCCTGCAAATCTACAAGGAAAGCATCTTCGTGGCCTACACAGTCGTGAACCGACTGCACACCCTGCAAGAAGAGCATGCCGCACTCGACCTCAACAGCGAGATGCTCATGCGTCTCATCCTCCAACTCATGAGCCAATCCACCATCCCCTTCCACGGCGAACCCGCCATCGGACTGCAAGTGATGGGACTGCTCGAAACTCGAAACCTCGACTTCCGCAACATCATCATGCTCTCGGTCAACGAAGGCCAGATGCCCAAGAGCGACAAACGCACATCGCTCATCCCCTACACCCTCCGTGCCGCCTACGACATGACCACCATCGAGAAGGAAGTGAGCCTCTATGCCTACTATTATTACCGCCTCATGCAACGGGCCGACAGCATCACCCTGCTCTACAACAGCAATACCGAAGGAGGCAACAAAGGGGAGATGTCGCGCTTCATGCTGCAGACACTCGCCGAAAAAGACACCCTCTTCGGTGCAGGACAAGACATTGAACTCAGAGCCTTCACCGCATCCAGCAAGACCGAAGCCACACCCCCCATCACCGTAGAAAAGACCGACGAAGTGATGCAGAAACTCCTGGCACGTTTCGACCAAGAGAAAATCCTTTCGCCCTCAGCCATCAACACCTACATGAAGTGCCCGCTCAAGTTCTACTTCAACTATGTAGAAGGACTGCGGGCCGACGACGAAGTGTCCGACGATGTAGATAAACCCATGTTTGGCACCATCTTCCACGATGCCATGCACCATCTCTATCAGCCCCACGAAGGCCAGCCCTTCGCCAGCCAGACCGTGCGAGCCTTAGCAGAAGACGAAACCCTCCTCACCCAGATGCTCAACAACGCCTTCGCCACCAACCTCTTCCACTATCCCGAAACAGATGCCGAAGGCAACACCATCAACTACAGTACCGAAGGCCACCACAAACTCACCTTCAACGGCACCCAACTCATCAACCGCCACGTCATCAAAGACTTCATGAAACACCAAATCGAAGCCGACGCAAAAATGGCCGAAGAACTGGAAGCCGAAGGCGGATACTGGATGATACTCAGCCAAGAAAAACAGTTCACAATCAACTACCCCCTAAACTCCATCCCCTCCAGAGAATCCAGAGCCTCCATCCCCTCCACTCCCTCCCTCCCCACCTCTCTCCTCGGCGGCATCATCGACCGCCTCGACCTCCTCGCCTCCCCCCAAGGCAACCGCATCCGCATCGTTGACTACAAGACCAGCAACCGCCAGCAGACCGCCAACAAACTGGAGGACCTTTTCGACCCCGAAAAGTGTACCGAAAACTACCACATCCTGCAGACACTCTACTACTGCAAGGTGCTCACCGACGACCACTCCGCCTACAAAGACCAAGCCGTCGTCCCAGCCCTCATGTACTGCGCCAAAGACTACGCCAACAACTACTCCGGCATCATCAAACTCACCCCTCCCGGCCAAGACAAAAAAGCCGAGATAGAAGACTTCAAAGCCCAATACAGCGAAGCCTACGACCAACTGCTCAGCCAAAAGATAGACGAAATTTTCGCCCCCTCCCCCGCCGCCTTCACCCAGTGCGAAAACGAGAAAAACTGCACCTACTGCGACTTCCTCTCCCTCTGCGGCCGCCACCCCCAAAAACAAAACTTCTAAGCCCACCACCCCTCCCAGAAAGCCCAGCCCCCATCCACCCCAGAAAACCCAGAAACCCCATCCACCCCACAATGGAGAAATTCGAAATCACCATCCTCGGCTGCGGAGCAGCCCTCCCCACCCCTCGCCGCCTCAGTTCCGCCCAAGTCATCAACATCCGCGAAAAACTCTTCATGCTCGACTGCGCCGAAGGAACCCAAATGGCCCTGCGACGCACCCACCTGAGTTTCTCCCATCTGCAAGCCATCTTCCTCACCCATCTCCACGGCGACCACACCTTCGGACTCCTCGGCCTGCTCTCCACCTTAGGCCTGCTCGGACGCATCCAAGACCTACACATCTACGGCCCCCACGACCTACAGCGCATCTTCCAGCCACAGATAGACTACTTCTGCGCCGACTCCCCCTACAAAATCCACCTCCACGAAATCGACACCCAAACCCCACAAACCATCTACGAAGACCGCTCCGTCAGCATCTCCACCCTCCCCCTCGCCCACCGTGTGCCCTGCTGCGGCTACCTCTTCAGCGAAAAGCCCACCCCGCGACACATCCGCCGCGACATGATTGACTTCTACCACATCCCCATCTCACAAATCAACAACATCAAAGCAGGCATGGACTGGACCGACCCAGCCGACGGCGCCCTCATCCCCAACCACCGGCTCACCACCCCCCCCGACCCCGTGCGCTCCTACGCCTACTGCACCGACACCACCTACCGTCCCCAACTGGCCGAACTCCTGCAAGGCGTCACCTGCCTCTACCACGAAGCCACCTTCGCCCAGGCACACGCCCTCCTCGCCAAGAAAACCCACCACAGCACAGCCGCACAAGCCGCCCAAATCGCCCTCGACGCCCATGCCCACCAACTCATCCTCGGCCACTTCTCCTCGCGCTACAAGTCCGAAGCACCCCTCCTGCAAGAAGCCCAGCAAATCTTCCCCCAAACCCTACTGGCCGAAGACGGAATGAAAATCACCCTCTAATCCCTCCCCCTCCCATCCCCCCACCATCCCTCATCCCACCATCCCCACAGCCCCCACTGTCCCCATTATCCCCATCCCCCCACACTCCCTACCACCCCCATTCTTCCCCCATTCTTCCCTCTTCCCCTCCACTTGCGGGCGGCGGTTTCCCCGCCGTCCCCAATCGTACAAATTGACCACTCCCAACCTTCCCCAAACAGGTGTGACTCACACCTATCCCATAGGTCTGACTCACACCCCTACCACAGGTCTGACTCACACCGATTTCAACGCCACGGGCAAGTACAAATTGACCAAAACGCACTCCCCTACATAACAACTGCCAAAAGCACAAAATGCCCCCTGCCCGATGCCAAAAAATCACATCAATTAAAGAACAAATACAATTTATGAATAATTCATGTGGAAGTGTTTTTGGCTTTCGCAAGTATCTGAAACACAGATAGAAATACGATGCCACGAAAATTGAACGGTACAAATAAGTGCAATAGCGAAAAATGGGAAATCTAAGAGTTTTGCAGAGCAAAACCAGCCTTCAAAGGTGTGCAATATTTAACAGTTCGTTATGATTATTTAACCTTTATTTTGAGGGAATTTTGCCGTTTGCCAAGTCTGGCTGACAATAGAAGGTCATTTTAGGGCTTTGCTGATAGCACGAAAATCAACGAAAAATAAGGTTCTTGTACCGCAGTTGTATCTCGGATGCTCTAAGTATCTGGGATTCAACGATGGTTAATAATTCAAAGTCAACTTAGGACACGGAATTTTGATTGTCAATCGTACCAATGATTTTGTGCCGCCAGACAGATAATCTTTGGTACGAGTTGATTCAAAAAGGTAGGGAAAAGAAAGATTGAGGTGTTACTTTGAGACAAAAATGAGGTAAAAACTAGTGTCTTCACCTTATTTAATATGGCAAGTTGCCTATAATTGGTGGGAAATGATTAACTTTGCAGCGCAAAGTTTGTAATACGGCAGACAATATGGCAAAGATAATCGTACAGAATACGCAGATAACGGTCATTAAGCAGAATGAAGATGACTACATCAGCCTGACAGACATGTTGAAGGCGAAAGATGGTGAATTCTTCTTCTCTAACTGGCTGCGCAACCGCAATACCATTGAGTTCCTTGGAATATGGGAGCGGTTGATGAATCCGAATTTTAATTGTGCCGAATTCGACATAATTAAATCTCAGGCCGGACTGAATCGTTTCCGTCTCAGTGCAAAAGAATGGACGGAGAAAACCAATGCCATAGGAATCATCTCGAAGGCTGGACGTTATGGCGGCACATACGCCCACAAAGACATTGCCTTTGAGTTTGCCATGTGGATAAGCCCAGAGTTCAAGGTATATCTGATACGTGAGTTCCAAAGGCTGAAAGACGAGGAGCAGAAGCAACTTGGTTGGACGGCGAAGCGTGAACTGTCGAAGATTAACTACCGCATTCATACGGATGCCATCAAGCAGAACCTAATTCCTGAAGAGGTGACGGCTGCACAGGCCAGCATCATCTATGCGGAAGAAGCGGATGTGCTCAATGTTGCCATGTTCGGACAGACGGCCAAGCAATGGCGTGAAACCCATCCTGAGTTGAAAGGGAATATTCGTGACTATGCTTCCATCAACGAACTCATTTGCCTGGCAAATATGGAGAACATCAATGCCGTTCTCATAGACGAGGGTGTGCCACAGGGCGACCGCCTTGTACGGCTCAATCAGATAGCCATCAATCAGATGCGTGTGTTGGAGAACGATGATAATAGAAACTTGTTAAAATGACATGAATGGATAGATTATAACCATAGAACGACATAAGTAAGCGTTGACTTTTTGATTCTTGCTATAGAAATTTCGCCAAAATATTTCCCGAGAAGAAAAAGGTTGATGCTCGCGTTTAGGCGCGGGCTGAGACTATATCTGGGGAAATGGCGTTTGGCGATGCCTCTATAGCGGATGTGGAATCAGACTCGCGCCGATTTTATGTCCTGCAATTAGGATTGTTTAACGCCCGATGGTGCAAGATTTACGATTTTCGGCGTTTAATCAAGTAGAACATTAAACAACAAAATTATAACGATAATGAAAACAATGAAGAATTGGAGAATCGCCTTTGTGATGCTTGCTGCCTTCTCCCTCGCCTCTTGCAGCAGCGACGATGACAACGAAGACAAAGTGGAACAGGTGACGCTCTATGTGTCAGCAGAAACTGGAACTTATCAGAATGTTCCAAACAACAATTATGTTGAAGGTATGCTGATTAAGGAGAATGGTGCAGCCAATTGGGAGTGTGTCAGTTTCATGGAAATCACGGGCTTCACTTATGAGCGTGGCAACGAGTACGAACTGCTGGTGAAGAAAACCACGCTTGTTAATCCTCCGCAGGATTCAGGAAACGTTAGGTACGAACTCATCCGCATCGTCTCGCAGCGAAAGATTGAATGAATCACGCCAGTTCCTATAGTTGGTGCTTCCCACTTTTTCGCTGCAGCTGGCGGCAGGGAGAGTTTTTGTCTATCTTGACAACCCTTGTTGGAACTTCTGTATGCGTCCATCGTATCTTCCATCGGCAATGTCGTGGACTTCATGGTCGGCACGTCTGAGTTCGTTGGCATTGAACCTGCCCAAGGTGCTTGCCAGCCAGACAAACCAGTCTGCCACCTGCTTCAAGGTGGCACTTGCCAGTTCGGCAAACATCTTCAGGTAGTGCTTGATGGCGTATGACTCATTGTCCCTGAAGATGTCACCATGCTTGCCGCCTCGACCGCGAAGCCTGAACAGGCAAAGTCTTGGATGGCTTTGATGCAGAACTGCAAGCCCTCGTCAATGCGGAAGATATAGGCAGACATCGCAAAGAACATCGGGTCTTGCCAGTCAAAAACGGGTTGCTTCTTCGTTTTTATCTAAAAAGTCGGCGGAAAATTTTGTCAATCAGCAAAAAAGCACTAACTTTGCAGCCGTTTTTGGGTCTCGCGTCTGCTTGGGCGATAAGAGATTTCACTGACAAGAAATTAGATTTTATCAACATAATGTCTAACTTTATTAATTAAACACATTTTTTATTATTTATGGAAACAAAAGACATCAAACCGCTGGAAGGTTTCGACTGGGAGGCATTCGAGAACGACGGCGTGAGCGCAGCAGACAAAGCCGCTCAGAAAGCAGCCTACGAAGGCACTCTCAACAACGTGAACGACAACGAGGTGGTTGACGGCACAATCACTGCCATCAACGACCGCGAAGTGGTTGTCAACATCGGCTACAAGAGCGAGGGCATCATTGCCCGCAGCGAGTTCCGCTATGCTCCCGACCTCAAGGTGGGCGACACCGTGGAGGTCTATATCGAGAATCAGGAGGACAAGAAGGGTCAGTTGGTGCTCTCTCACAAGAAGGCACGTCAGGCTCGCTCTTGGGACCGCGTGAACGCCGCCCTCGCAAACGACGAAATCGTGAATGGTTTCGTGAAGTGCCGCACAAAGGGTGGTATGATTGTTGACGTGCTCGGCACTGAGGCATTCCTCCCTGGTTCACAAATCGACGTGAAGCCTATCCGCGACTACGATACATTCGTTGGCAAGACTATGGAATTCAAGATTGTGAAAATCAATCAGGAGTTCCGCAACGTGGTTGTCAGCCACAAGGCACTCATCGAGGCAGAACTCGAGCAGCAGAAGAAAGAGATTATCTCTAAACTTGAGAAAGGCCAGATTCTGGAAGGTACTGTCAAGAACATCACCAACTACGGCGTATTCATCGACCTCGGCGGTGTTGATGGTCTCATCCACATCACCGACCTCTCTTGGGGCCGCGTGAGCGATCCAAAGGAGATTGTGCAACTCGACCAGAAACTCAATGTGGTTATCCTCGACTTCGACGACGAGAAGAAGCGCATTGCCCTCGGCCTGAAGCAACTTACTCCTCACCCATGGGATGCTCTTGACCCCAACCTCAAAGTGGGCGACAAGGTACACGGCAAGGTGGTTGTCATGGCTGACTACGGCGCATTCATCGAGATTGCTCCGGGCGTTGAGGGTCTCATCCACGTTTCTGAAATGTCGTGGAGCGCACACCTCCACTCTGCACAGGAGTTCATGAAGGTGGGCGACGAAGTGGATGCTGTTATCCTCACACTCGACCGCGAAGAGCGCAAGATGTCGCTCGGCGTGAAGCAACTCAAGGCCGACCCATGGGAGAACATCGAGGAGAAATATCCTGTGGGCAGCAAGCACACTGCCAAGGTGCGCAACTTCACGAACTTCGGCGTGTTTGTTGAGGTGGAAGAAGGTGTTGACGGTCTCATCCACATCAGCGACCTCTCTTGGACCAAGAAGGTGAAGCACCCATCAGAGTTCACTAAGATTGGTGAGCCCATCGAGGTGCAGGTGCTCGACATCGACAAGGAAAACCGTCGTCTCTCTCTCGGCCACAAGCAGTTGGAGGACAATCCTTGGGATGAGTTTGAAGAGAAGTATGCTCAGGATTCTATCCACGAAGGCAAGGTGATTGAAGTGCTCGACAAGGGTGCAGTCATCTCTCTCGAAGGCGGTGTGGAAGGCTTTGCCACTCCTAAGCACCTGGTGAAGGAAGACGGCAGCCAGGCACAACTCGGAGAGACACTTGAGTTCAAGGTGATTGAGTTCAACAAGGATGCCAAGCGCATCATCCTCTCTCACTCTCGCATCTTCGAAGATGTGGCACGTGCTGAGGCTCGCGCTGCCAAGAAGGCTGAGGCTGCTGCCAAGAAGGCTAACCGCCCACAGAAGGAGCAGACTCCTGTCATCAAGAACGTGGCAGCATCTACTTCTCTCGGCGACATCGACGCACTTGCCGCCCTCAAGGAGAAGATGAACGAATCTGCAGAATAAATCAACCTACTCTTAATGATTCAGGGGACATGTCCATGCGGATGTGTCCCCTCTTTTTCCCACCACACTCCAGAAAAATGAACAAATTCATCCCCACCCTCATCTTCCCTCTTTTCATCTTCGCGTCCTGCAATTCCACTTCGCCCGAAAAGGCTAAAGGAGATGCCATCAATGACGAGTATGAACGAATGGAGGAAAACATGCCTACTGCTGAGACGATAGCCTACGACAGCATTGCCGAGAAAGAGCACATCGACACCGAGAGTGCTGCCATTTGTCTCGAATTCAGCCGCCTTGTCGAAAAACTGGAAGAGGTGAAATCGCCCGACGGACTCATCTCAGCAAAGAAGGAGTATGCTGCCGCACTCACGGCACTCAACGGCCAGATGAACACGCTCAGCGACAAGGACAAAACCGCTGTCCTCAACTACAAGAAAGAGGCCGAGGTGGCCTATGCCCAAGCATGCAAAAACTATGAGATACCTGCCAGCGGAGTCATTGCCAACCTCAACAACCTCATCCGACGGATTGACCAAGTGAAGACGAAAGAGGAACTGGACCGATTCCAAAGCAGCCGGCTGGGCATGTTGAGAGGACTGGACGACATCTACCTCTGCGTGGAACACAACAGTCCGCAAATCTCAGAAGTCAAGCGTCTGGCACAAAGCCTCAAAAGTAAATACTCTTCCAAACGCCACGAGTTCGGTCTGGAATAGTTCTCTGCTCATGGCATAAAAGGGACTCTCCGACTGCACTTCTCTCAAAAAGGCAGAAAAAACAAATGAATGTTTGTTTTTTCTGCCTTTTTGTTTTACCTTTGTATCACATTCTGAAAAACAACAAAAGACATAACTATCATGTTTGCAAAAGAAATTTATGTTCAGCGTCGCGCTGAACTGAAAAAGCGAGTTGGCGATGGACTGATTCTCCTCTTCGGCAACAATGATGCTCCCAACAACTATGCTGGAAATCCTTACCGTTTCCGCCAAGACAGTTGCTTCCTCTACTACTTCGGGCAGAAGCGTGAAGGTCTGGTGGGCGTGATTGACGTTGACAATGACCAAGAGTACATCTTCGGCAATGATATAGACATCGATGACATCATCTGGTTCGGCTACGTACCCTCTGTCAGCGACCTTGCAGCCGAAGTCGGTGTGGCCAACACGGCTCCGATGGCTCAGTTGAAAGCCGTGATTGATGCGGCCAAAAGCAAAGGGCAAACCATCCACTTTGTGCCGCAATGCCGCCACGACCTGATGATTCAACTGGCCGACCTCATCGGCATCCATCCCTTGCAGACGAAGGAAAAGGCTTCGGTCAAACTCATCAAGGCCATCGTTGACATGCGCGCCGTGAAGAAACCTGAAGAGATTGTGGAACTGAAGGCTGCTGCAGAGATTGGATACAAGATGCACACCACTGCTCAACGGCTCTGTGCTCCAGGCGTGACCGAGAAATATATCGCCGGTGTGATTGAAGGCATTGCCATGAGTCTGGGCGACCGCTACTCTTTCCAGTCCATCCTCTCCATGCACGGTGAGATTCAGCACGGATTTCCAAGCCACACACCGATGGAGGCCGGACGGCTCATGCTCTGCGATGCAGGTGCTGAAAGCAAGGAGAATTATTGCTCTGACAACACACGCGTCACCCCAATCTCTGGCAAGTTCACCCAGCAGCAGCGCGACATCTATTCAGCCGTGGAGGCTGCACACGACTGGGTGATTGAGAATGCCAAGCCGGGAGTGAAATGGCTCGACATGCACTTGGGAGCCTGCCGCATCATCACAGAACACCTGAAAGCCATCGGACTGATGAAAGGCAACACCGACGATGCAGTGCGCGTGGGTGCTCATGCCATGTTCATGCCTCACGGACTTGGCCACATGATAGGGCTTGACGTTCACGACATGGAAGGACTCGGGCAGAACTACGTCGGATTCGACGATGAGGTGCAACCATCTACCCAGTTCGGACTCAACTGCTTACGCTGTGGTCGCCGTCTGCAACCTGGCTTTGTCATGACCGACGAACCTGGCATCTACTTCATTCCACATCTCATCGACCTCTGGAAAAGCCAAGGCATGCACAAAGACTTCATCAACTACGACGCTGTGGAACCTTACCGCAATTTTGGCGGTGTACGTCTGGAGGACGACATCCTCATCACAGACACTGGCTGCCAAATCGTGGGCGACAAGGTCATCCCCTACCACATTGACGAGGTTGAAGAATTTATCGCCAAAGACTAACCCCCTATCACCTCCCACTTGGCACTTCATTCATCTCCCCTGCGTACCCCTGCGTCGTGAGGTTTTCCCTCACGACCCAACATATCCAACATTAAAAACCACTATACATTATTTATTATCATATATGAAAAAAACACTCATTTTCGCCGCACTACTCGCTGTCGGCTCCTCTCTCTTTGCCCAAGACGCAAAGAAGGACGAGGGTTTCCAGTTCACCGTTGTGAAAGAGAACCCCATCACATCAACTAAAAACCAAAACCGTTCAGGCACATGCTGGGCCTTTTCTTCTCTCGGCTTCTTCGAGGCTGAACTGCTCCGAATGGGCAAAGGTGAATGGGACTTTTCCGAAATGTATCTTGCCCACAAAACCTACGAAGACCGCGCCAAGGCTGCTGTACGCATGCACGGCGATGTCAGTTTCAGCCAAGGCGGTTCCTTCTACGATTGTGTCTATTGCATGAAGCACTACGGCATGATTCCGCAGACCGCCATGCCTGAACCCGGCACACTCTATGGCGACTCTCTGCCCAACTTCGGTGAGTTCTTCTCCATTCTCGAACCGATGGTTGCAGCCGTTGCCAAAGGCGAACAGAAGAAACTCTCCCCTGTTTGGTTCAAACCCATCAATGCCACCCTCGATGCCTATCTTGGTGAGGTGCCCACTCAGTTTACCCATAACGGAAAGACCTACACCCCTCAATCCTACATGGCATCCACTGGACTCAACATGGATGATTATGTGAGCCTCACTTCCTTCACACACCACCCCTTCTATGAGCAGTTCATCATCGAGGTGCAGGACAACTGGCGTTGGGGACTCTCCTACAATCTGCCGCTCGACGAGTTCATGCAGGTGATGGAATCGGCTGTGAAAAATGGCTACACCTTCGCATGGGGAGCCGACGTATCAGAGAACGGCTTCTCGCGTGATGGCATTGCCGTATGCCCCGACCTCAAAAAACTGAAGGAAACCAGCGGCAGCGACTACGAACACTGGTTCGGCAAGTCTGCCACTCCAAGCCGTGCGGCCTACACTGCCCGTCCACTGCCCGAAATCGAAGTAACCCAAGCCATGCGCCAAGAAGCCTACGACAATTGGGAAACGACTGATGACCACGGCATGCTCATCTATGGCATCGCCACCGACCAGAACGGCAAAGAATACTTCATGGTGAAGAACTCATGGGGCACCGACTACAAATACAACGGCGTATGGTACGCCTCCAAAGCCTTTGTAGCCTACAAAACAATGAACATCCTCATCCATAAGAATGCCATTCCAAAAACCATCGCGAAAAAATTGGGTATCTAATCTTACAACGATGAAGACTGGAATCTAACAAGTTCAACAGAACAAAATTCCACCATCAATAATCCATCAACCTCATTTCACAGATTTTTCACGTCACCCGTTTCTTTTCTCCCCGAAACGGCAAACGTGAAAAATCTGTTTCTTTTTATTCCATAAACTATAAAGAAAAACTCCGCCACAGGAAGGCGGACAGTTGTCCGAAGCCCATTCGGACAACTGTCCGTGCGGCACTCGGACACTTGTCCGCACGGCGTTCGGACAATCGTCCGTGCGAAAAAAAGACAATCACGGACACTCCTTCGCAGACAAAGTGGTTGATACGCAATCCCCCCGCTCCATCATCACTGACAGGGCGGGGGGTACATTTAGGATTTTTACTAATCTTTCGATATTTGAATTACTAACTAATCTTCATCGTCTTGAATTGTCTTCTGAGGAAAGGGATGTGTTTTTTTCAGAGCATAGAGTCCCTACTCCACCACCACACGGGGATGGTATTCAAAGAGTTTTTGGTTTTTGCGCAACTCTCCCACATCGAGGTTGCTCTCTACCGTGCCGCTCCAGTTGGCACCCCATGCCTGGAAGGGTTCACCTTCGGGCACGATGTAGTTGATGGTGCGCACATTGGGGTCCAGCGGCTCATAGACCTTCACGAAGGCTATCCAGTCGCCAGTGCTGCCGCTCACCCAGAACAGGTTGCCGTTGGGATAGTCTTGTACCTCTTTCAACTTATATCGCCGACCGTTGTTGTCGATGAGCATGTCGTCGGGGCCCTCGCCGAAGTATTCGCGCGTCCAGTTCTGCTCGCGGGCCACGGCGAGGTAGGTGGCTTCGGGTGTGCGCCAAAGGGCCATAGCATTGTGCTTCAGCGGCTTGATGAGGTGGACATCGGTGTATTCGGCCCACGAGCCACTGTTGTTCTTGTTGTAGTTACGAGCCTCGCGAACGAGTTTGGGCTTGTGGAACTGTGGCGGTGCATCGTAGGGCATCATCGTGGCATGATAGGCACCATGCCTTTTGATGTTGAAGGTGCTGTAGCCATTCAGTCCCCAGTTGGGCACGCCATAGATGTAGATGGATTCGGTCTCTGGAGGCAGCGGGGGGAAGTAGATGCGGAAATCGACAATGCTGTCTTTCATGGCACGAAAGCGGAAATACTGATTCCAGCAGTCGGGTTCGGAGCGGCGGGCACGGTACTGCACACCCGTCTCACTATCGACAAGGGCCGTCTCGTCGGAAGCGAGCCAGAAGTTGGTGACGACATCGGCGGGCATCTTCAGGTAGCAGTGGAGCACCGTCTCGCCCTGCTCTTCGGTGAGTTCCCATCCGCAGGGGACAAGCGGCGACGTCGCCTTGACGTATGGAGAAGCAGCATCGCGTTCATAATTGCCAGTAGATGTGCGGCTTGTCATGATGACGCTCTTGGCCCATTGACCATCGCGTTCCTTCACATGGCGGTTCTCGGTGTTCTGCCATTTCACGGTGCTCAGCCCCGTTGCCGTATCAGTGACAGGTTCCTCGCAAGCAAACCAAGCGATGCGGCCTTCGTTGAGCATGTTAAGCACGGTTATCTTTTCTGTCTGCGCCTGCATGGCGACGGTTGTGGCCGCCATGAGGGCTGTAAAAATCATTTTGTAGTGTTTCATAAGTTTGAGGTTTGATTTGTATGAATAATCTTTTCGCGAAAATCTTGATAACATTCTGACGAGACGGTTACGTCTGTTGGCGATTGGGTGGCATAGAGGATGATTCTGTTGTCCCCCACTCGCTCGGCCAGCCAAAGGTATCGCCGTTGCAGCCGAGGGTCCTCAAGGGTGAAGAGCAGTTGCTGTTGGGAGATGGTGAACTGATAGCCAGGACTGTCGTAACTGTACCAACAGGCCACTTGCAGCAGACGGTCGAAGAGCCTCACCTTGTCATTGTCGGGAAAGACGTAGGCTGCACTCCGCATGGTCGAGTCATTCTGACAGCCTGCTAAGATTTCTTCCTCTACGTGGTGAAAAGCAGCAAGTTTGGCTACAAACTCATTCACACGTGCAGGAGCCTGATAGGAGGAGTCCGTTTTCGTTTCGGCTGAGGCATAGACAGCAGTGGCAGAAGGGGCTGCGTCTGCTGGCACTCTCGTCCGAGACCTCTCCACAGAAACGCTCTGCACTTCCTTGGTGCCTTCCGCATCCGTCTGACAGACCTGCAACTTCGGGAGCGATTTCTCTGCAACAGGCTTAGGCAATGACGCTTCCTCCTTTTTCGCCAAGACCTCAGAAGGAACGGACGGATTGTCTATGACCGTCTTCTCATCTTTCTGCTTTTCTCCTCGACTCGGCTCTGCATGCTTCACTATCCGAGCATCTTCGTGGGGCTTGGGTTCATCTTTTACAAACAAGGTGTAATCTATCACCAAGAACGCCACAAGACACGCCGCTGCAATGCCTGCCACACGCAACCACACGGGGCGCATCCGCCGTTTCACAACCTTCTTCGGAGCAATGGAAGCGTATGCCCTGAACATCTCCTGATATTTCAACAGTTCTGCTGGCACGTCGCCGTGCAGGAAGAAAGCATAAAGTTTCCGCTCCTCCTCCAGCGTCGTCTCCCCATCGAGGAAACGTGCCACCAACATCTGTATGTCCTGTATATCCATTGTTTTCATCTCTTGAGTCCTTTCTGCAAAAATTCGCTTAATAACTTCCTTCTTCCTCTGCTCAACGACTGCCTCACGGCCTCTTCTGTGGCTCCAACAAGTTCGGCTATTTCCCTCATCTCCATCTCTTCCACATGACGAAGTCGCAAAACCGTTTGCTGCATGGTGGGCAATTGCCTGACTAATGCCATCATCCGCTCCTCCACATCGTTCAGCCCTTCCAAAGGCAATGTATCAAGCGCATCTACCTCATCAATGGAGACATGCACTTGCCGTCGGCGCACTGCGTCATAGGCTAAATGGCGCACCACCACTCTCCCAAAACCTTCGAGGTTACCAATAGAGGTATCACGCAACTGCCACAATCTCAGCAACGCATCCTGCACCACATCCTCAGCCTCCATCTCCTCGCCCACAATCTTACGGGCAGTAACCATCAGCATCGGCCGCATGTCTTGAACCTTATTCTTAAATGTATCTGTCGCCATGAATTATTCAGTCACATGAAAGTACTTCTTCCATTTTTTGAGTTACTTCATTACAATAACGGAAAAACAATGTTTTTTGTGACAGAAATTCTGTTAAAAAAACAGCCATCAACCAACCAAACATCCCAACAAATATACCAGGAAAATCCGCCAAGCCACTCATTATCGCTCAAACCATCATGTCTGTTGCGGCACCGCCGCAACAAAATCCCCAAAACCACCATCATGCCGTGACAGCCAAAGATGCTGCAGGCAAAGAAAAA